>DMMK01000590.1 GCA_003453085.1 Verrucomicrobiales bacterium | reverse complement strand
TCATTGTGGGGATGGCCATGGATGCCGCCCATGGCCATCCCCACAATGAGGATGGCACGGAGATGACCAAGGAGCAGATCGCCGCTGCCCAGGGCGGGCATGGAGATCACGATCATGAAGGAGGTGCTGGCTGGACCATGCTCACCACCTTTTTTGCCGCCAGCACCGGGCTGCTTTTCCTGCTCCTGGTGGTGACCTTGCTGATGACCCGGAAACGCGCTGCGGCCTAACATCATGTTAAACACGCTCATCCGCTTTTCCCTGCATCACCGGCCCATCATTCTCATGATGGCGCTCCTGGTGCTGCTGTTTGGTTTTCAGACGCTCACTCAGTTGCCCGTCGAGGTGCTGCCGGACATGACCAAACCCACGGTGACCATCCTCACCGAATCCCCAGGCCTCGCGCCGGAGGAGGTGGAGGTGCTCGTCACCCAGCCTATTGAAAGCGCCGTCCAGGGCGT
Organism: Verrucomicrobiales bacterium; assembly: GCA_003453085.1. GTDB lineage: Bacteria > Verrucomicrobiota > Verrucomicrobiia > Verrucomicrobiales > Verrucomicrobiaceae > Prosthecobacter. The sequence goes on along the minus strand of DMMK01000590.1, from coordinate 8,755 downwards.
CGGCGGTTTGGACCGCCTGCGGTCGAACTCCGACGTGGGACTCTCGCTCGTTTTTGCCGAATTTGGCTGGGGGACGGATATTTACCGTGCCCGCCAGCTTGTGCAGGAGCGTTTGCAAACCGTGCTGAACACCCTGCCTGCAGGGAGCAAACCTGGCATGACGCCCGTCTCTTCTCTCATGGGGGAAATCCTCCTGGTGGGACTGCGCAGCACCGATGGCAAAGTCCTCCCGGCGGATCTGCGGGTGCTGGCCGACTGGACCATCCGCCGTCGTTTGCAGAGCATCAGCGGCGTGGCGGAGGTGCTGACCATCGGCGGCGGCGTGCAGCAGATTCAGGTGCAGCCCAACCCGAACCGGCTGTCTGCCTTCGGCGTCACCTTTGAAGAGGTGGAGACCGCCGTGGGCCGTGCCGCAGGCAATGCCACCAGCGGCTATTTGCAGGCAGGGCCACGCGAAATCATGGTGCGGAACCTGGGCATGACCACCCGGCTGGAGGACATCGCCCACACCGTCATCAAAACGGTGGAGGACCGCCCCGTGCTCATCAGCGATGTGGCCGAGGTCAAGCACGCCGTGCAGACCATGCGTGGGGATGCCAGTGTCAATGGCACGATGGGCGTGGTGCTCAGCATTGATAAGGCCCCTGGCTTCGACACGCTGAAACTCTCGGCACAGATCGAAGCCGCTTTGGAAGAACTGAAGCCGACCCTCCCTGCAGGCGTCACGGCGGAGATCATGTTCCGCCAAGGGGACTTCATCGAGCACGCCATCGGCAATCTCAAGGAAGCCATCCGGGACGGGGCCATCATGGTCACCATCATCCTGTTTTTGTTCCTGCTGAATCTCCGCACCACGGCCATCACCCTCATGGCCATGCCGCTGTCGTTTGCGGTCACCATCCTCATCTTCAAAGCCTCAGGCATCAGTGTGAATTCGATGACTCTTGGCGGCCTTGCTGTCGCCATCGGCATGGTGGTGGATGATGCCATTGTGGATGTGGAAAATGTGTATCGCAGGCTTCAGGAGAATGCTTCGCTGAACGCACCCAAGGCTGTGCTGGAAGTCATCGCCACGGCTTCGGGAGAGGTGAGAAACTCCATTCTCTACGCCACCGTGCTCATCATTTTAGTTTTCCTTCCATTGTTAGGTTTGGAAGGCATTGAGGGGCGGCTTTTCACCCCTATCGCCATTGCCACCATTACCAGCATGGCAGCTTCTTTTGTAGTCAGCCTCACGGTGATACCTGTTCTGTGTTCTTTGCTGCTCCGGATCAAAAGGAAACCGACCGCCACCCATCATGATGGCTTCCTGGTCCGTGGTATGAAGTGGTTTGTTCAGCACAGCTTCCTCCGTCTGGCGCTGGGGGCTCCCATGCTGGTCATCGCCGTCGCGGGCATGCTGCTCATTGCCTCCCTCATGCTCTATCCCATGATGGGAAAGGAATTTCTGCCTTCCTTCAATGAAGGCAGCGCCACCATTTCCCTGGCCAGCGCCCCAGGCACCTCGCTCGCCCAGTCCAATGAGATCGGCGAGGTGGGGGTGCGGCTACTGCAAAGCATCCCTGAGGTGAAAAGCGTGGGCCGACGTGCGGGCCGGGCGGAAAAGGATGACCACGTCATGCCCGTCAGCGTGAATGAATTCGATGTCGAGTTTCATGAAGGTGGCCGCGCACGCGAAATCGTCTTTGCCGAGATCCGCACCAAGCTGAAGACCATCCCAGGCACCTTCCTAAATGTGGGCCAGCCCATCGGTCATCGCCTTTCCCACATGCTCAGCGGTGTGTCGGCCAAGATTGTGGTGAAGATCTTCGGACCAGACCTGGAGGTGCTGCGAGAAAAGGGCGAGCAAGTCCGCGATCTGGCCAAAACGATCCCCGGTCTCACCGATGTGAATCTTGAGGCGCAGGTGCCCATTCCCCAAATTAAAATTGAAGTAAATCGGCAGCGCGCCGTCGCATATGGAGTGCAACCCGGTACGCTCAATGAACGAGTCTCCACCCTCCTGGGGGGCAAGACTCTGGCGGAGTTGCGTGAAGGGCAGCGCACCGTGGATCTCGTGCTGCGCCTGCCAGAAAGCTGGCGTGATTCGGCGGAAAAGCTGGGCGAGCTCCTCATTGAAACCGACAAAGGCCCGCGCATTCCGTTGCGCCTCATCGCCGACATCCGGGAAGGGAAGGGGCCCAATGTCATCAACCGTGAAAACACCCAGCGCCGCATCGTTATTGGGGCCAATACGGGCGTCCGTGACCTGGAGTCCATCGTGGACCAGTGGGAATCTGCGGTTCGGGAAAAGGTGAAACTGCCGGAAGGTTACTTCCTTCGCTTCGAGGGCGAATTTCAAGCCCAGCAGGCGGCTGCCAAGCGCATCGGTTTCTATTTTGTCCTGGTGCTCGGCGTCGTGACTCTGCTGCTGTTCAGCTATTTTCACAGCCTTTCCCTGGCCCTTCAGGTGATGCTGAACATCCCTCTCGCCCTTATGGGTGGGCTGGCACTCACCTGGGTACTGGTGGATAACATCAGCATCGCCACCATCGTCGGCTTCATCGCCGTAGGAGGTGTGGCAGCGCGAAATGGCATCATGATGATCAGCCATTACCTGCACCTCATGTCGCATGAGGGGGAAGGATTCACCCGTCAGATGATCGTGCGCGGGACGTTGGAGCGCCTTGTGCCCGTTTTGATGACGGCCCTCAGCGCCGGCATTGCCCTCATCCCGCTGCTGCTGGCCGCCAATGAGCCGGGCAAGGAAATCCTTCACCCCGTGGCCGTTGTGATTGTTGGCGGTCTCGTCAGCAGCACCTTTCTTGATCTGATGATCACCCCTGCCGTATTTTACCTCTTTGGCCGTAAGGCCGCCGAATCTGCTGTGGGCAGCCATGCTCCCGCAGCTCAGTGAACCCCAGAACCAACCCAAACTCCGAACGATTCATTCCATGAAAACCAAACTCATCACCTCCCTCTTCCTTGCGGCCACCACCAGCCTGTTGCTGGCCCATGGCGGCGTCGAACTCGGGCCTAACAAAGGCCGCATCGTCGAATTCAGCAAAAACGAAACCATGCATGGTGAAGTCACCGTCAAGGGCGACAAGTTTCACATCGCCCTGCTCGACAAGGACATGAAGCCTGTCGCTGTCGAAGCCCAGAGCCTCGTCGCCCTCACCGGCGACCGTGACAAACCCACGAAGCTCGCCGTCGAAAAGGATGCCAAAGGGTTTATCGTCCCGGTGATTAAATCGGGTGACATGCTGATTCTTCAGTTCAAAAACACCCCCAATGCCAAAGCGGTCGTTGCCCGCCTGGAATACGACACCTCCACCTGTGAGAAATGCAGCAAGATGGAATGGCTCTGCGAGTGCAAGCAGTAAACAGGCTTCATGTTAGGGGATATCGCAAAGAAACGGCGCGGAAGCGCGCCTGAATTCTTTTGAGATGTCGCATGACCCCAAAGACCGGAACTCACCACGGTGGTTTCCGGTCTTTTTTTTGCCGACTTCAAAGCCCCAGCCAGCGCAGATCCAGCGCTGCTCCCGATGGCAGGGCGTTCAGTGTCAGGTCTCCCGTCTTGCGATCTTCCAGCACGGCGCGGCGTTTTTTGGGATCGGGATCCAAAGAAAGCCAGATCACAGGCAGGCTGGCATCCGCAGGCGTCAGCACCAGCACTGGGCCGAATTTGAGGATGCGTACCAGTGCGTGAGAATCATCCACGATGACTCTCATGGGATCCCACAAACGGTCACGGGTCCATTGGGTCAGGGTCTGCGCCGTTGCCTCCGCCTGGGCGGTGTTTACCGCCGTCCCGGAGGCAGGGTGTCGCCAGCGCAGCTCGCCAAGCTTGGGCAGGGAGAGGTTCTGCCAGTCCGCTGCCTGAGCTTCTGTAGAAAGCAGTCCTGCCGTGGTCAGCAGGGCCACCAAGGGACGGAGCAGAAGCTTCAAGTAGGAGGCCGTTTGCATAAGGAGCGTGGGTAAAGGTGGCATCTGGGAAGCCAGATGCCACCGCACGTTTTTTTTATCGGTGCAGGCAGTTCACGGTGCAGGGGCCATGCCGGGCAGGATCTGGATGTCATCCAGAAGGATGGCCGAATCATAGATGCTGTCGCCCACATCTGTGCAGCTAAACCGCAGGACCACCGTCTTGCCGGAATAGGTGTGGAGATTCAGCGTATCCATGCGCCAAGTTGTCTTGTAAACCCCTCCCTGGTCAAAGCCCACATCGGCCGGAATGACCTGGCCTGCGAGACCGTCAATGGTCTTATTAAACAACGTCGTGAAGCCTCCGACAGCGCCGGTGACAGGATCCACCACCGCAATGCTCACGCTGAAGGCATCCTGATACTGGCTGCCCACATACTCCAGCCATTCTTCAGAATAGAAGCTCCAGCGGAAGCCCATCACCGCACCCGAATCCGGAACGCAGAAACGCTGCTGGATGCTGCCTGAAGAGGTGGTGTAACCCAGGCCCGTGGAGATGATGCCCATGAACTTTCCTTCCTTGGGCCGTTCAATGCCCAGGCCCGTGATCACGCGGCCATCTCCTGCCACCTGCCAGGGAGCGATGATGCCATCCTCAAACCCACGGTTGGCCAGTTCTGAATTGGGAAACTTCAGGTCCGTAGCCCCCATGTAAACAAAGGCTGCAGGGTCGGTATCCGCATCATTGGCCCCATACTTGGATACGGCAGACTGGGCCGCCTGGATGAAGGTCTTGTCTTCATACATGCGGTCGATCACTTCCTGCAGCGTGTTCTGGCAATAGCTGCAGCTCACATAGTCGGTATAACCAATGACCGCCCCCGCACCTTTGGAGAGGAACACGCTCATCAGCGATCCATTGTATCCAGTGCGACACGCAGCCAGGGAGACCAGGCTGTTGGGCAGCGGCTGGAGATAGTCCTTGAAGAACTTCGGCAGCATCACCAGGAGACCCCCAGGGCCGATGGCGAGACGTTTCTGATTCAGGTCATCTGCATGCACGCCCAGCACATACTTGCCATCCACTTTCGGCAGTTTGATGCCGCAGTAGATGCCCACGATGGACAGATTTCCCTTCAGGAAATCATTGGGCCCCCATTCATCTTTCCACAGCGTCAGCAGCCCGTTGTACAGGTTGTCTCCATGGGTGCAGATGTGGATGTAGCCAAAGTTGGACAAGTTCTTGAAGTCAGCCAAGCCGATGCTGACGGATCCATTGTTGAGGGCTTCTTTCTCTGCATACAGCCCGCAGGTTTTGTGGGCTTTGATCGTGGGCCACGGTTTGTAGTAATCATCGCCGTTGCCAAAGCTGCTGCCGTTCGGGTTGTTGAGGAAGGGGCTGATCAAGACGGCGCGGTCACTCAGGATGCGATTGTCCTCCGCCGCCGCCAAGGTGGTGATGGGTCCATCAATGCCCATGGTTACCGCCTGCTGCACTTTGGGGAACAGCGTCTCCCAGTCTTTTGGGCTGTAGAAGGGAGTCTGGGCAGGATTGGCCGCCAGGGCCGCATCCAGCACAGGCGCGGGGCCTCCACGGCCGCCTCCGTCCACCACCGCTCCTGCGCGCTGGTCTTCATACGTGGTGTGGTAAAAGCCCAGAAGACCATCCTCTGTCACCCACCACACCCCGCCTTCTTCCGTCGTGCCTGCGGCCCCGATGTCCGGATCCTGCCGCAGCAGAGCGGCGACGAATTCTGCCGCCTCCTGCACCGTCATTCCTCCGGTGATCTGGGTCTCAAACTGCAGCGCTGCCTCATCCGCCAGTTCCCCGGCGGTATTGGCCATGTCGTTGGTGAGGGGTGGCGGTGCCCACACCTCCTTGGTTTCGGAGTAATAGGTCACCGGCCCGGGTTTGACCACGCCTGCCCGGTAGTAGAGATAGCCGGCGGTGTTTGCCGTGATCGTCGTGTTGCCGGTAAAGATTCCGTCCCCTTCGATCTCATCCGGCAGAGTGCCATTATCCCGCATCTGCACGGCCACGGTCAGCTCATCCTGTTCATTCACGGAGTACAGCGTCACCACTGCCCCTTCCGGCCCCAGCAGGCCCAGCTTCCAGGTCACGGCAGTTGGTGAACCCACTGTCAGGCTGGAAAGCGGCTGGTTGGAGACATAGGGCGTCAGCGGAGTCGTGAAGTCGGTTTGCGGGTAATACGTCACAAGAGTGGGGTACCACGCCACGTCCCCATCATTGCCCACGGCGGCGAACCAAATTTCATTGTCACCCAGCACCATCGGCACGCTGACTGTCCAGTCATCATCCGTGGCTCCAGGGCTGGCCTCGCCCCAGTTGGTGGCACTGACATTGTGGTAAAACACCCCCGCCACGCCTAACGTGCCGTTGGTCAGCAACTGGAAGTTTGCGGGGCTCTTGTTCGCCACATGAATGGTGTCTCCCAGGCCTACCGGCGTGATCCCCAAGGTCCCTGCAAACTGGGTGCCCAGAGGTGCATACACCGCCTCCACGCGGTGGTTTTTCCGCACCTTTTTCAGCACGTATGTCAGTTCTCCCCCTGTCGGCGCTTGGGCCTTCAGCACACCATTGACCCGGATGCCCGCCTTGAATCCAGCCGGTGGCGTGACCTTGAAGCTCTGGTCCTTGCCATTCTGGACATTCAGAGTCCCAGACGGCACGATGGTGCCACCGGGCGGACTCGAGGCCTCGACCACATGAGTCGTGAGGCTGAACTTGGCCCCGATCGTGCGGTTTTTCGTCACGTTGGTGAACTCGTAGATCCCATCCACATCATCCACCTTCTTTCCATCCACTAGGAGATATTCGAGCTTGTAGCCGATCTCCGGATTGATGTTGTAAGTCTGGCTGCCCCCCATGGCCACCACCTTGTTTCCTGCTGGGCCCACGGCTCCGCCGACCGACTGTTTGGCGGTGATCAGCGGCAGCTTGGTGAAGCTGGCCGTCACCACGGTATCGGCCTGGATGTCCTCCACGGCCACGCTCAGGACGGAGCCTTGGGAAAGCTTGCCCACTTTCACGTCCAGGACTTGGAAGTTGATGTCCGGGGTCAGGTTCACCGTGGGGCTGCTGCCTTTGGGGACCAGTGTCTTGCCTGCGGGGAGAGCCGTGCCTCCCTTGCCTGCCAGGGTCGTCAGCGCCACATAGTCAGTGCGTTGTTTGAAGATGGCGCTGATGGTCTGGTTTTTCGTGACCGAGGAAAAAGTGTGGCTGCCTGAGGGCGGCAGTTTTTTCCCATCCACCACCAGATTGAGGATCTCAAAGCCTGTCTGTGGCGTGATGGAGTAAGTGCGGCTGCCATTGAGCGAAACGGATTGCACGCCCGCCGGGCTGATGCTGCCGCCGATGGCCTGCTTCGCGGTGATGGTGGGGTTCTTGGCAAAGGTCGCCGTGATGGTTCCGTTCTTCAGCACATTGGTGACCGAGTGGGATGAAACGGCACCGACGCTCTGGCCATCCACCTTCACATCCAGGATCCTGTGGCCTGCGGCTGGAGTGATGGTGAAGGAGCGGCTGCCGCCACTCGCCACTGCGACTTTGCCTGCCGGGCTGATCATTCCCCCGGCGGCTGCCGTGGCCGAAATCAGGAACTGTCCCTCTTGAAGTTTGAAGACGGCCGTGACGGTTGTGTTCACCTTGATGCCTGTCACCGAAAAGCCCGAACTCCCGGGATGGCTCTGGCCATTCACCAGAATCTTGTCCACCATGTAGCCTGACTGAGGAGAGAAAGAGTAGAAGACGCTGCCATTGTAGCTTGCCGTCACTGGGGTGGATGGCGTGATACTGCCTCCTGCGGCCTGCTTCGCCGTGACCACTGGTCTCTTGGCAAAGGTGGCCGCCACAGTTTGCGCTTTCTGGATGTCCGTCAGGGTGTGGCTGGAGACCATGCCCACACTCTTTCCATTCACCTTCACATCCTTGATGTAGTAGCCGGAGTTCGGTGAAATGAGGTAGGTCTTGGAGCTGCCTTTTAATGCTTCCACCTTGCCGAGCGGCGTGATGCCCCCGCCAGCGCCGGCCGTGGAAGTGAGCAGTACTTTGGAGGGATCCAGGGCAAAGGCCGCCTTGATCGTGGTGGTCTCCGTGATGTTTTCCGCCGTGTAGGAAAAAAGGGAGGGTTTGGGATCTGGCAGCGTCACTGACACCCCATTCACGAGCAGGGAGTTTAGCATGCTGCCAGGGGTGGCCTGCATGATGTAAGTTCGACTGCCGCCACTGCCGACGGTATCTTTGCCACTCGGGGTGATCGTGCCTGTTCCCGTGGCGCTGGAGGTGATCGTGGGGCTTTTGACAAAGGTCGCAGCCACCACCGTCGCTGCTGTTACCGGTCCCACCTGGACCTGAGAACCTTTTCCCTGGGATTCACTGTTCACCATCACGTCCTGGATGGAAAAACCTGCGTCGGGAATGATGAAAAACGTGGGTTTTGCCCCTTCTGGCACCGTGATGGGGCCGGAAGGGAAAATACGGCCGCCTACACCTGGGGCCGTGGTGATGCTATGCTGGGCGGAGGCCTGGCCTGCGATGACAAGGGTCATCGTCAAAAGGCATGCTCCATACAGCAGACGACGAAGCGCTGCCGCGGTGAACATGCACACATGCGGGGTGGTATCTGGGTTCATGGACGCGATAAGTTAAGTTTGAGATCGCAGAACTGAAGAAAACTGAGTTCTCTCCGTGGCATCCAGCTGCAAAGGGAACCCCTTCTGCTGGATAAAGATTATCCGCCAAAGATTAGCATTTTGATCTAAAAATGAAATCAGATAATTCGAATGCGAAGATTATTTATTATCAATAAAACCGAATATATCTTAT
>DMMK01000584.1 GCA_003453085.1 Verrucomicrobiales bacterium | reverse complement strand
CCCCAATGATCGCGCCAAATTTGCGCAGCCCTGTCGGGATCGCCTTTTTTGAGTCGGCAATGGTCACTTCACCCCGGTCCAACCGGACATTGGAAAGCACCACGCCGGCCCCCAGGTGGGCCTTGTAGCCCAGGATGGAATCCCCCACATAGTTGTAATGAGGCACCTCACAGTGGTCGAAAATGACACAGTTCTTGAACTCGCAGGAATTGCCCAGCACACAGGCATTTCCCACGATGACATTCTCGCGGATGTAACATCCCGCACGGATCATGCAGTTCTTACCAATCCAGGCCGGTCCCTTGATGACCGCGCCGGGCTCGATGGTGGTGCCTTCATCAATGAACACATCCTCCCCAATGAAGGCCCCCTGGGGAATCGGACAACGAAGTTCCCGCTGAAGGCGGAAATCGAGGTAAGACTCGATCTTCGCCAGGGCTGACCATACCGGGTCCGCTGGCGTGAACAGGATGCTATGCTGGGTGTGGCTTAGATCGAGGAAATCGGCGGGAGAAAACATGGCGGGAGTTCAGAGATGGAAATGCAGGAGATTCTGGATTTCTGCTTCGGGAAAGAGTCTCAGGCTCCGCATGGCCCTTCTGGCTGCTGCACGCCTGCCCCGAGTCTGAAACCCACAGCCAGGCGCCCTTACACGGTCATGACTTCCTTTTCCTTGGAAGCCATGTGCTGTTCCAGTTCGGCAATTTTCTTGTCCGTCAGGGCCTGCACTTCCTTTTCCAGGCGATGCAGATCGTCCTCCGTGATGATGCTGTCCTTCTCGCCTTTTTTGAGCTCTTCAATCGCCGAACGACGGGCCGAGCGCACGCGCACCTTGGCCTCTTCGCCCATCTGCTTCACCAGCTTCACCATCTGCTCGCGGCGCTCACCGGAGAGGGCGGGAATCGGCAGGCGGATGACTTTGCCCTCGATGCTGCCATTCAATCCCAGCCGGGACTCACGGATGGCGCGGTCAATGTCGTGCAAGGTGGCAGAGTCGAAAGGCTCGATGCGAATCAGACGTGAATCTGGTGTAGTGATCATGGCCAACTGCTTCAGCTTCATGTGGGAGCCGTAGCTGTGCACATGCACATCCAGCCCCTCAACCAGGCCAGGGGAGGCCTTGCCGGTGCGCACAGCGGCGAATTCGTGAATCGCAAACTCGACCGCCTTGGTCATTGAGTCTTCACACTCCAGCATCGTCATTTCAGGGTCCATGGACATAGCAGTATCGGGTAAAAAATTGCAGAAAGAGGCATATAGGATGCCCGCCAGTCCGGCGTGTGTCCACTGCGGAGTTTGGATGAGGAAGTCATCCCCTCTCCACCCCGAAGACAAAAACGACCCAATTTCAAGCCATGACCGGAGTCTGGCTTGAATATGGGCACAGAAAAACAAGGATTACACCTTGCCGTTCGCATTCACCAGCGTGCCCATCGGCTCGCCAATGAGAGCGCGGCGGATGTTGTCTTGCTCGTTCATGCTGAAGACAATGATCGGCATGTTGTTTTCCATGCAGAGGGAAAATGCCGTTGCATCCATGACCTTGAGCTGCTTGGTCAGGCACTCGTGGAAGCTGATGTTGTCATAGCGCACCGCGTCTGGATTCTTGTTCGGGTCGGAGCAGTAGATGCCATCCACCTTGGTGGCCTTGAATACGCAGTCGGCCCCGATTTCGCTGGCACGCAGGGCGGCCGTGGTATCGGTGGAAAAGAAGGGGTTGCCCGTGCCTGCGGCAAAGATCACCACACGGCCCAGTTCCAGGTGGCGCATGGCCACGCGGCGGATGAAGGGCTCAGCCACGTTTTTCATCTCGATGGCGCTCTGCACGCGGGTCGGCACATCCATGGCCTCCAGCATGGACTGCACCGCCAGGGAATTCATCACCGTGGCCAGCATGCCCATGTAATCAGCCGTGGCGCGCTCCATGCCCTTGTTGCTGGCACTGACGCCACGGCTGATTACATCACCGCCGACAACGAGGGCGATTTCCACGCCTGTCTGGTGGGCGGCTTTGATCTGGGCCGCGATGTCCTCCACAATTGGAGGCGAAATGTTATCGGTGCTGCCGGGCTCCCGAAGAGCCTCACCGCTGAGTTTGAGAAGTACGCGCCTGAATTTCCGGTTGCCTGTGTGATCGCCCATGTAGGTGTTGATTTGGCCCGTCATACATGAAGTGCAAGGGGATGCAAAGATATTTCCAGGAGTACGGGGATGTTTAGGGCAGTTTGAGCGACTAAACGGAGACCTCAATGGCCTCACACTTTTCCCGCCAACCGGGGAAACTCCACACATTCGGAAATCCAGAGCATTGCAGCGGCTTCACCTTCTGGATCCGGCAGGTGTTCAGCCCCTCCAGAAACAAACACTCGCCATTGGGCTTATCAATGATGGAAAGCCCCGTGCGGTTCGCATTGAGGCGAGTGCAATCACGGATGAACTCGTCTTCATCCATGCCGATGTAGGCCGCGATTGCCGTCGCCTCTTCAGACGTCACATTGACATCTCCGGGCCAGCGGCAGCAGTTGCCGCAGCGCTGGCACTGGTAATAGGGCTTGGATTTGTCAAGAAAGGGCTGTGTGCTCATGAAAACTTTAGCATTCGCACGATTCGTGCGGCGTTTCATAGTACATCGAATGATCCGTCTCTTGCAACGCATGGATGACGCCCAGCCTCGGCATGCCGAGGGCGGCGCGTCAGCCCCCCTCCCTGCCCTGCGCCCGGTCACCCTGCTGGCCGATGCCGATGAGTCTGCTGAAAACGCCCTGGAGGACTGGTCACGCGGTCTGGACTGGGTGCACTGGCTCTTTTCCAGCATCCGGCAGAGGCTGCCGGGCATCCACTTCCACGCCACACCGCTGCCGCAGCCCAGCCTGTACCCGCGGGCACCCATTACGCAGCAGGCCCTGGCCGCCCGTTGGGAAAACTTCACCCAGCAGGAACTGCGCGGCCCGCTGGGGCAATGTCTCATCCAGGCTTGGCAGGCAGCGCAGTCGCAGGATCTGCCGCGTCTTCTGGAACTGGATGCCCAACTCTCCGCCACCCTCCCCACGACCAGCCTCTCCTCCAGCGCCGAGGCCGGCGCACGCCTGCTGCAAGGCACACGCGGTGCCCGTTACCAGGGCATTCTCGGCCGTTACCGGGCACTCCAGGAGGAAGCCCGGACCGTTGGCCACTTCCTGGTCGTCTGGGCGGCCGTGGCCCATTTTTTCCAGCTCAGCCTCGCCAGCGTGATCGCCGAATACATCCGCCTGGAATGGGATCTCGCCACCCGCCATCTGCCCACCCCGATGGCGCCGATTCGTGATGAATCCATCGCCCTGCTGACCAGCCAACTCATGCACACACCCAAGATCGGGCTCCAGCTTCTGGGTGCAAACGAGGCCGCTGCCGAAGCAGCAACCGAAGAGTCCCTGGCCAAGCAAGCCCCATGACCTGCCCTCATCCTCCCGGCTATTCGGCCGGGATGCGGTTCAGCGTGTAGGCCGAAAGGCGATGCCATAGCGGCGAGCCATCCTTGGCATTCACCTCAGGCAGCTCAAACTCGTGGACATACCCGGCGCGCAGATTCGCACATTTCACCGTCAGGCTCAGCCCGTCTTTGGAAAGCTGCCAGCCGCTCAGCTTCAGGGGCTGGGTCTCCACCTCGGGGCTGCCATACTTCGCCGTGAACAGGTAGGTGTAGCTCTGCGCCTTCGTCTGCGTCCAGTTGGCCGGTTTGATGGGGCGGGTGAAGGTGAAGCGAAAACCGTCCTTGAGAGATTCCAGTTTCTGCACTTCCAGTAAAGGCTTGCCCGTAGGCACCAGCCGCTGGATGCCGAAGGGCCGGTTGCCATAGCTGTTCCAACCACGGTTCGACTGCCCCACCACCATGGAACCATCCTGGAGGAAGTTCAGCGTCAGCACCGCGCTCTGCAGGCCGCTGATGAAAGGGAAACATGCACCCTGATATTCGCCACCCACCTTTTCCAGGAACACACGGTTCACCCCGGAAAGTACAAACTCACCGACAAAAAGCTGCTTCTCAAAAGGCCCGAACTTGCCATCGGTCTCATCACAGCGAAGGCCCGTGGGGCTCTGGCCTAACTTCACGTATGGAAACCAAATCGCAGGCGGCGTATAATGCGGGACTTGCTTCATCGCCTCCGCCACCGTGATGCCATCGGGCTGTTTTCCTTCAGGGGCTGGGATGGGCGAATCCGCACGCTTCATGTCCACCAGCGAATCGGCATGGCTGAAATAGGCCCCTTTGCGAATGTGCATCAGTGGATTCGTCGGCATCCAGTTGCCCTGCTGGTCTGTGGCAAAAATGTCCCCTTCTGCATTCAGGCCGATGCCGCACGGACTGCGAAACCCGGCACTAAATCCAGTAGCTTGGGTGCTGCCCTTCGGCGTGATGACGGACCAGCCGCGCCACAGCGGATGCACGCCCTCCTCCCCTGCCCCGGCCCACTTCTTGCCCATCGAGCAATTGAGCGTGTTGTGCATGTTGCCTTCGCGGTCAAACACTGGCCCGTAGGCATACTCATGGTAGGCACCGGAGACGCCCCAGCCCTGGCCCACGGTCTGGTATTCATCCGCCGAACCATCGCCGTCAGTGTCACGCAGGCGTGTCACCTCGGATCTTTGCGTCACATAAAGCGCGCCCTCATGCCAGGCCAGGCCCAGGATCTCGTGCATACCGGAGGCGAAGAGCTTGTATCCCAGTTTCTCCACCGTCGCCGGCTCCGCCTGGGGGTTCTGAATGATCCAGACCTCCCCTTTGCGGAGGGAGACCGCCAGCTTACCATCGGGCAAAACGGCCAGGCCGCTGGCTTCCAGATTGGTGCCTTTCGGCACCGCGTAGGTCACGATGCGATAATACGGATTCGCTTCCTCCGCCTGCATGGCAGGCAGGGCCAGCAGTGAAACCATTGGCAGCACGCGCTGCATGTGACTGCGCAGCCGTAACTGAACCAGCCTGCACGCTTTCTTGAATGACATTACCATGACAGCACCTCCTTCGTGATCTCGCCGTTGATCTTGATTTCGTGGTCCAAGCCCTTGCCATCTTTGGCGGGCCGCAGCGTATCCTCCACCGGCTGACCATCTTGCAGATACAGGAATGTGGGCACCCCCGCCTTGTCCAGACGATAGCCTGAAAACACCCGCTTACCCGTCGCGGCTGGCAATTCCTTGAGATCGGTCCCCAGGGGTTTGATGGGCAGCATCTCACGGCTCTGCCAATTGCTCATCGCATCCAGGAACCGGCCCCGCCAAACCTGCGTCCAGCGAACTTGGACGGCATCAAAGGTGGCATGCAATCCCTGGGGGAAACCGACGGCGATGGCATGGCTGCCTGCACCTTCAATGAAGCTGCGGAAGACGATCGGACGTCCCTGTTTCTCAGGCTTCAGTTCAAAGTCTTCCGTGGACAAAAGCCCCTCCGGCAATGGCTGCCCCTCCAGCTCCTTGAGATAGGTCCAGATGGACTCGATCTCCAGGTCCGCCTTCTTCCTCCCCATGAACATGGGAGGCATCATGGTTCCTGGCTGAGTGGCCTGTGGGTTCAGCAGCAGCTCCTTAAAATACTCGGGCTGTAGCCGCTCGACGGTGTGCGTCAGACGGATCACTGGCGGCCCCAGAGACTTGCGTTCTTTCAGCCCATGGCAGGCCACACAGGCCAGTCCGGTGGAGCCGAGGAGCTGCCTCCCAGTCTCCGCACGATGATGTTTACCCAGGCCGCTGACGTCAATGGTCACGGGTGTTTCCCGCTTGTCCGCCTCAGGCAGCAGGCCTAACAGCATCTCCGTGTGCGCCCGGCCAAAGTTGGGCATGCGGGTATCCATGTAGGGACGCACACTGCCGCCCTCGCCCCACAGCACTTTGCCCAGCCAGGCCTTCGTCAGCTTGCGCCCCACGTTGTCCAGATTGGGGGGCAGGTGCGCCAGTTCGCCCAGAGATTCGGCGCTGCCGTCGTTGGAGCCGAAATACTGTGCACGAGGATCTTCTGGACCACCTTTGCCATCACGGTCGTGACAGGCATAGCAGTTCAGCCGTGTCATCTGCCAGTCCACCTTTTGCGCAGCGGTCAGCTTCGGTGCATCCTGCTTTTGAATGGCCGTGATGGCTAGGCGCAACGCGCGCTTTTGTAGGTCATTGAGATCGTAGCGAGGCACCCCGCTCGGTTGGGTTCCGGCCAGACAGCCCGCATCCACCTTCAGTGCGGCCAGTGCTTTGGTTTTGGCAGCGGATGCCTTGGTTACGTCTTCCGGCAATACCCCTGCATGGCAGGCCACGCAGTTCATTTGGGCAAAGACTTCCTTGCCCTTTTCCACTCCTTGTGGGGGGATCTTGAGTGCGGCACGCTCCGCCGCAGGCTCCACCTCGCGCCCCAGGTGCAAGTAGGCGGCGATGTCTGCCGCCTCCTGCAGACTCAGCCGCATGTTTGGCATGCGTCCCGCAGGACGATGTGACAGCGGATCAAAAAGAAACTCCGTCAGCGCATCGACCGAATAAGCTTCCGCCAAGATAAGGGGCACCGATCCCAGCCCCGGTTTCTCGATTTCTGCATCAGCCGCCGCTTTGGCTGGGCGATAGTCCGTGGCGGGTTCATGGCAGGCCACACAGCCCACCTTATGATAAATGTCCTTGCCCCGCGCCATGTCTCCTGCCGGCTTCTTCGGCGTGGTGGGTTTCAGCGATCCCAAAAACTCCGTGAGCGCCTCCACCTTCTCCGCATCCCCCTCTTCTCCGGCAAACAGGCCGGGCATCTGGGTCCCCTTTTTGCGATGCTGCGGGCTGCGGATCATCTGCCAGAGACTGTCGGCATCTAAGCGGGATCCCACCTTGGTTAGGTTGGGCCCAGTCTTGGGAGCCAGCCTTTCCTGCCATGACTTGGGCGGCACATGGCAGGCGGTGCAGCTCAGCTCGCCTAACAACAAGTATCCAC
>DMMK01000194.1 GCA_003453085.1 Verrucomicrobiales bacterium | reverse complement strand
GAAAGAACATGCCAAACATGAGCATGTCCTCGGGCTGGTCGATGTGCAGGGTGAACTGAGGGGGAATGAAAAAGTAGTTCCACGCGAGGGCACTGGCGGAAGCCATGGCCAGTACGGGCCCCCGACTAAAACGCATGCCTGCTGCCATGACGCCGAGCAACAAAACGAGGGCGACAAAGGTGTATCCAGTGACTGGAAGTAGGGCCCAGCACAGGCTGGTCAGCACGAAGGTGAGTGCCACAGCCCAGCTATACTCCCCAACCTGGGAGATGGGCGTGCTGGCAGGTGGCGAGGCCGTGGCTGTGAGCTGGCGCCCCGCCACGGGGCGCACCACGCAGACGTCAATGTCACCGCTTTCGGTGATGAGGCGATCTGCCAACGAGCCGCCCCAGGTGCGTTTATCTGGCTTGCCCACGACGATTTGGGAGACGTTGCGTTCGCTGGCGAACTGCAGTAGAGCCTCGGCGACATCATCCCCGGTGAGGGTGACCACCTCAGCTCCGAGTCGGCGGGCTAGGCCTAGGGCGCGTGTCAGCACTTCTTGTTCGGCAGGGGTGAGCGGGGCAGATCTTTCCACCCAGGCGACGATCCAGTTGCCGTCCAGTCTTGCGGCAGCGCGACGTGTCCAGCGGATGAGGCTTTCCGCATAAGGACTGGGGCCGATGCCGACCAGGAGACGCGCATTGGTCTTCCAGGCGCTGGTCACGCGCCGTGTGCGGCGGATGTCATCGAGGTCACGATCCACGCGCTCGGCAGTGAAACGGAGGGCGAGTTCGCGCAGGGCGGTGAGGGTGCCTTCTTTGAAGAAATTGGAGACGGCGTGTTCGGCCCGTTCGCCCAGATACACCTTGCCCTCAGCCATGCGTTCCAGCAGCTTTTCGGCACTGAGGTCAATGAGCTGGATCTCATGCGCACGATCCAGCAGGGAGTCGGGTACCTTTTCCTGAATGGCCACACCGCTGATTTGCTGGACGATGTCCACCTGGCTCTCGATGTGCTGGACGTTGAGAGTGGTGTACACATCTAGCCCGGCATCCATCAGCTCCAGCACATCCTGGTAACGTTTGGCATGGCGCGAACCGGGGGCATTCGTGTGCGCCAGTTCATCCACCAGCACAAGTTGGGGGCGCAGGCGCAGGACCTCATCCACATCGAATTCTTCCAAGGCGTAGCCGCGATGGTCTAACGATTTGCGTGGTAAAACGTGAATGCCCTCCAGCAAGGCGGAGGTTTCGTGGCGACCATGCGTTTCCACCACGCCCACAAGCACCTCCACGCCCTCTTTGGCCCGCTGCCGGGCCGCCTGCAGCATGGCGTAGGTTTTACCCACCCCAGGGCACATGCCCAGGAAGATATGGAGTCGCCCAGGTTGCGCCTGCGAGTGCTCCTTTTGCATCTGCGCGAGCAGGGCATCGGGGTTGGGGCGTGGAGGTTCCGGGTGCATGGCGTATCTTGAGACGAGTTACTTGACGGCGTCGAGTGCCAGATTGAGCGAGACCACATTCACTCGAGCCTCTCCCAGAACGCCAAACGTGGGCGCGCTGGTGTGGGCGGTGATGAGGCCTTCGATTTGTGGCAAGGGCAGGTTTCTCGCCTTGGCCACACGGGTTGCCTGAAGCGT
The DNA here is from genome assembly GCA_003453085.1 of Verrucomicrobiales bacterium. Lineage (GTDB taxonomy): Bacteria > Verrucomicrobiota > Verrucomicrobiia > Verrucomicrobiales > Verrucomicrobiaceae > Prosthecobacter. Next base: position 1,572 of record DMMK01000194.1, on the reverse strand, counting down.
GGCGTTTTTGACGCTGATGTGTGGGTCCAAACCTGAGCCGGAGGCGGTGACGGCATCGGCAGGGACTTCGGCATCGGCAGCGAGCCCATTCAGAGTGCGGTAGGCCGTGAGGCGTTCCTGGATCTGATCCCGCAACTTTTGGGAGGTTGGGCCGAGGTTGCTGCCGCTGGAACTGGCGCCGTCATAACCACTACCCGCCGCGCTGGGGCGTGTGTGGAAGTAGCGCTCAGAGGTGAAGTTTTGCCCCAGCAGGCTGGAGCCGCGCACTTTGCCATCGGCACCGATGATGAGGCTGCCCTGGGCCTGATCTTTAAACGCCGCCTGAGCCACGGTGGTGACGAGCAGGGGATAAACACCGCAGGTGATGCCAGCGAGCACGAAGGTGGCGATGATGGCGGGGCGGATTTCTTGGAGAAGCAGTTTCATAAGTGGTTGAGGGATTAGAGATTGATGATCAGGTCAATGATCTTGATGCCGATGAAGGGGACGATGAGGCCGCCAAGGCCGTAGACGAGGAGGTTCCGCCGTAGCACGGCCACCGCGCCCATGGCCCGGTAGGGCACTCCTTTCAGCGCCAGCGGGATGAGGGCCACGATGATGAGGGCGTTGAAGATGACGGCGCTGAGGATGGCGCTCTGCGGACTGACGAGGCCCATGATGTTCAACGGAGCCACTTCAGGGAAGGTGGCCATGATCATGGCGGGAATGATGGCAAAGTACTTTGCGACATCATTGGAGATACTAAAGGTGGTTAGGCTGCCACGGGTCATGAGCAGTTGCTTGCCTATTTCGACGATCTCAATGAGCTTCGTGGGGTTGCTGTCCAGGTCCACCATGTTACCCGCTTCGCGGGCGGCCTGGGTGCCTGTGTTCATGGCCACGCCGACATCGGCCTGGGCCAGGGCAGGGGCATCATTGGTGCCGTCCCCGGTCATGGCCACCAGATGGCCTGCGGTCTGCTCATCGCGGATGCGCTTCAGTTTATCTTCTGGAGTGGCCTGGGCCATGAAGTCATCCACGCCTGCCTCAGCGGCTATGGCGGCTGCGGTCATGGGGTTGTCCCCGGTGATCATGACGGTGCGGATGCCCATTTTACGAAGCTGCGCGAAACGTTCCTTGATGCCGCCTTTGACCACGTCCTTTAGCTCCACGATGCCGAGGACTTGGTTGCCTTCGGAAACGACGAGGGGCGTGCGCCCAGCGCGGGAGGCTGCCTCCACGGCCTTGGTCACTTCGGCAGGATAAGTGCCGCCTTGGTTGATGATGTAAGCTTTGATAGAATCCGCCGCACCTTTGCGAATGCTGCGTCCATCCAGGTCCACGCCGCTCATGCGTGTCTGAGCCGTGAAGGGTATGAAGGTGGCGTGAGGCGCGGCGAGTTCGCGACCACGAATGTTAAACTTCTCCTTCGCTAGTACCACGATGCTGCGGCCTTCGGGCGTTTCATCGGCTAAGGAAGCGAGCTGGGCGGCATCGGCGAGTTGCTGCTCGGTGATACCTGGGGCAGGGCGGAAATCTGAGGCCATGCGATTGCCGATGGTGATGGTGCCAGTCTTGTCCAGCAGCAGCACG
>DMMK01000676.1 GCA_003453085.1 Verrucomicrobiales bacterium | reverse complement strand
GAACACTGGCTCCCGCCCCACTCACTTCCCCCTCACCTTATCCACCAGCACGGCGCCCAGGATCACAGCCCCCAGCACCACCTTCTGCGTGTAGCTTTCCACGTTGGTCAGGTTCATGCCGTTTTGGATCACGGCGATGATGAAGGCACCTGTGAGCGTGCCGACCATGCTGCCTTTGCCACCGCTGAGGCTGGTGCCGCCCACCACCACGGCGGCGATGACATACAGCTCATACATGCCGCCGTAAGTGGGGGATCCGCTCTTGAGCTGGGAAGCCATCACCACGCCGCCCAGGCCTGCCAGCAGGCCGCTGGCCACATAGGCAAACATCAGCACGCGCTCCACGGGCACGCCGGAGATGTGCGCTGCTTCGCGGTTGCCGCCCACGGCATACAGGTAACGGCCAATGCGCATCTGCGTCATCACCAGATGGGCGGCGGCGTAGAGCAGCAGCAGCAGCAGCACCGCGTTCGGGATGCCCAGCACATCGGCCCCACGGCCTAACCAGACAAACGTGTCCGGGATCTGATAGATGGACTGCCCCTCGGCCAGCGTGTAGGCAAAGCCGCTGGTCACCAGCATCATGGCCAGGGTGACGATGAAGGGCGGGATGCTGAAGCGCGTGATCATCAGCCCGGAGAAGCCGCCCGCCAGACCGCAGGCCAGGATGGCCACGGCACTGGCCAGCACCATGCCGCCTGTGCCCGCCTCCAGTGCGCCCGCCTTTTCCCGGATGAACCAGGAGACCAGCACGGCAGCGAGCGCCAGCAGGCTGCCCACGGAGAGATCAATGCCTGCCGTGATGATGACCATCGTCATGCCGATGGCGATGATGGCGATCACGGCGATCTGGTTGGCGATGTTCAGGAGGTTGTCGCCTTTGAGAAAATTGGGCCAGCGATAGCTGTCGGGCTTCACCAGGCGTGGGGTACCCAGCGGGGCGAAGTCCTTGGTCACCTCCTCCAGCACCAGCCAGCGCGCGGTTTCATCCGTGCCGATGATGGCATCCACCTTCGCTCCTGTGGCGGCCTGCTTTTCCAGTGAGGCCCGCACATCGGCCGGCGCACCCTTCACCACGGCCACCACAGTTGCATCTGCCGCCTTCACCTGCGCGGCCACGGCATCCGCATAGGCGGAGTCTTCAGCCGATGGCCTAACCACAACCATGACCGTTTGCCCGGCCTTCACTTCCTTCACCACCTGGCCCACCGCCGCCTCGCCCGTCACAGACTGGTCCGTCAGCGTGACCAGGCTGAAGAAGGCGCAGAGCGCGGCCAGCACGAGGATCATGCCGTGGTCTGACAGCAGGCGGAGCAGGGGACGTTTCATGGCTTGAAAAAAGGGAAGGGGGTTACTTCAGTTCGGGGTCCTGCTGGGCATCCGCCTGGCGGTAGAGCTGCGTGGGGATGAGGATCTGCGGCGGCTGCGGAAGCCCGCGCGACCACGTCATGATGGACTGCACCAGTTGCACGCCCATCTTGTCTGGGAACTGGATGGGGTCCGCGTAGATTTTGCCATCCTTGATGGCCTGCTTGCCCTCCGGCTGGCCGTCGAATCCGATGATGACCACCTGCTTTTCCTTGCCCGCTTTTTCCAGCGCAGCGCGTGCGCCCAGGGCGGCGGGATCATTGATGGCAAAGATGCCGCGCAGGTCCGCATGGGCCTGTAGGGTATCCTCCGCCGCCTTGTAGCCCAGGTCCTTGGCGCCGCCGCTTTCCAGCTCCGCCACGATGTCGATCTTCGGTTTGCCACTGGCATTGTGCGCGTCGATGACTTCGCGGAATCCCTTCACGCGCAGTTGGCAGGACTCCACCTGTTTCAGGTGCAGCACGGCCACCTTGCCGCCGCGTTCGCCCAGGGCCTCGATCATCGCCGCTCCCGCCTCCTTGCCGCCGCCGTAGTTGTCCGTGGCGATCTGCGTCACCAGTTTCACACCCGGTTCATTGCAGGGCACATCCACGGTGAAGACGGGGATGCCCGCCGCATTCGCCTCCTGGATCACCGGCACGATGGACTTGGAGTCACAGGGGCTCAGCACAATGGCGCTCACCTTTTTCACGATGAAGTCCTTCACCTGGTTGCTCTGCTTGGCCACGTCCTTGTCTCCGCTCACCACGATGACGTCGTAGCCCTGCTTGCGCCCTTCGGCGGCCAGATTGTCGCCGATGACTTTGAAGAAAGGATTGTCCAGCGTCAGCAGCGATGCGCCGATGGTGCCGCGTGTGGGCGCCGGGGCCTCCGGCTGGCCGCAGCCCGCCAGCGCGATGAGGAGGCCGAGGCTGAGATAACGGGAAAGAAGTCTCATGCGTGGGGTTGGTGGGGTGGAGGGTTAATGCCGATGCTGAAGGGTCCATTTGAAAATGACAATCATGGAGTGAGAGAAACCCTCATCTTTGCGGCGTTGGTTTATCCCGTCATGTTTCGCCCATTCCTCACCGCGCTCGTCCTCCTGTCCGGCCCCACCTTCGCTGCGAAGGAGGCCTTGTTTCAAGCCAGCCCGCTGACGGAAAAGGGCCAGTTCACCGATGGCATCGAAGGCCCCGCCTGCGATGAAGCGGGCAACATCTACTGCGTGAAATTCGGCGGCGAGCACACCCTGGGTAAAACCAGTCCGGAGGGGAAGGCGGCCCTGTTTGTGAATCTCCCCGCAGGCAGCACCGCCAATGGCATCCGCCTCGGCCCGGACGGCTTTCTCTACGTGGCCGACTACACCGGCCACAACATTTTAAAGGTGAACCGTCAGACTGGCGAGACCATCGTCTGGGCCCATGAGCCGACGCTGAACCAGCCCAATGACCTCGCCATCCTGGATGACGGCAGCTTTTACGCCAGCGACCCGGACTGGAAGGCGGGCACCGGGCAGATCTGGCGCATCAGCCGCGAGGGCAAATTCACCAAGGTCGCCCCGGACATGGGCACGACGAATGGCATCGACGTCAGCCCGGATGGCAAGACGCTGTATGTGAACGAGAGCGTGCAGCGCAAGGTCTGGGCCTTCAGCATCGAGGCGGACGGCTCACTGACTAACAAACGATTGCTCAAAGAGTTCCCCGACTTCGGCTTTGATGGCATGCGCCTGGATGTGAAGGGGAATCTCTACATCACCCGCCATGGCAAAGGCACCGTGGTGAAGCTTTCGCCCAAGGGCGACATCCTGAAGGAGATCACCCTGCCGGGCAGCAATCCCTCAAACATCTGCTTTGGCGGTCCCGATGGCCGCACCGCCTACGTCACCGAGATGCAGAACGGCCAGCTCGTGCAGTTCCGTGTGGACCAGCCCGGCCTGGAGTGGCAGCGCCTGCAGGACTGGCGCGCTGCGGATCAGGAAAAGAAACCCGCCCAGGTGAAAACGGCTGCCGCCATTCGCGATGTCTGCGCCTGGCCAAATCTCACCACGCTGAGCGATGGCACCGTCATCGCTGTGGTGCATAACCAGCCCGGCCACGGCACGATGGAGGGCGACATTGACTGCTGGGCCAGCACGGATGGGCTGACGTGGGAAAAGCGCAGCACCATCACCCGCCACGTGCCCCACACCATCCGCATGAACCACGCCGCAGGCCTCGCCGCCAATGGCGACCTCATGGTCCTCTGCTCTGGCTGGACCGATGTGCAGCAGCCTCAGCGGCCCAAGCAGGCTGCCTTCCGCGATGACATCCTTTCCAACTGGGTGCTGCGCTCCGCCGATGGTGGCCGCACCTGGACCCAGCATGAAAACTTCCCTGCACCCGAGGCCGGTTGGTCGCACTACATCCCCTTTGGCGACATCTGGGCCCGTGACGGTGCGCTCTACACTTCTTGTTATCACGGCCAGTTTGTCGATGCCACCAAAAGCTCGAAGACCAAAGGCTACCGCTCCTGGCTCTTCCGCAGCGATGATGACGGTGCCACGTGGAAAGCCGTGTCCATCATCGGCGCACGTCACAATGAGACCGACCTCTTCCCCCTCGGTGGCAAACGCTGGCTGGCCGCTGCCCGTGTGGAGGCCATGGACCTCTTCTTGAGCCAGGATGATGGTGCCACCTGGCTGGCCCCCATGCGCGTCACAGGCCGCAACGAGATCAATGGCCACCTCACCCGCCTACAGGATGGCCGCCTCCTCCTGACCTACGGCGTCCGTGTGGCCCGCCAGTACGGCGTCCGTGCCAAGTTCAGCAGCGACGATGGCGCAAACTGGAGCCACCCCATCCGCGTGGCCCACAGCCACAGTTGGGACTGCGGTTACCCCAGCAGCGTCCAACTCGCCAATGGCGACATCGTCACCGCCTACTACTCCAAAGACTCCCCTCTCTATTCCGGCTATCACATGGGCGTGGCCGTGTGGAAGCCTTGAGGCGGTGATGTCGCTGCCTGCGTCCCGCACCTTGGGGCTCAACTTTTGGCGGCCTAACATTCCGCTCTCGCCAGCTCTGCTGGTGTTTAGCCTTTAGGCGATCAGGAGAAGGTCCGGCAGGTCATGGAGTCGCCTAAAGGCTAAACACCAACAGACCGAACAAACCTACCCCCGTCCGCCCCCTTGCCACACTTC
>DMMK01000118.1 GCA_003453085.1 Verrucomicrobiales bacterium | reverse complement strand
CCCACGTCAGGGGCCGCCGGCACCGCCAGATGGGTAAAAGAGACAGCGCCAGGACCCTGGCGAACCCGGCCGCCTGCGCCGGTTCACCCGCGAGCAAATCCTGGGTCGCGATGACAGCCTGGACATCGCCTGGCTGAAGGATGACGACGCCGAAAACCACGCCGACCTCCCCGAGCCTGCCGTGCTGGCCACCCAGGCCCTGGAAGAAATGGAAGCCATTATGGCCGACCTGCGCAGCATCCTGGCCGAGCTGGGCGAAGACGTGGAACAGGAGGTTGTAGCGTGAGTGGCGAACTGGAATATGACGAATTGCCAATAGGTTGGGCCAGTGCTGGTCTTGGCGACCTCATCAAACTCAAGTATGGCAAAGCTCTACCCGATCGCGTGCGCAGCGGTTCAGGTTTCCCTGTTTTTGGCTCAAATGGAGTCGTCGGGTATCACAATGAAAGCCTGACGGACGGAGAAACTATTATTGTTGGCCGTAAAGGCAGCGTCGGCGAAGTTCATTACTGCGCGTCTGCTTGCTCGCCAATCGACACCACCTACTTCGTTGATGAGTTCCACGGGCAGCCTGTAAAATATTGGTTCCGTTTTCTCCAAAGTCTTGAACTGGGAAGCCTCAATCGTGCAACTGCAATACCTGGTTTGAATCGTGAGGATGCCTATCGGGTGTCGATCAAACTCCCCCCCCTCGCCGAGCAGAAGCGAATCGCGGACAAGCTGGAGGCGGTGCTGGGTCGGGTGGATGCCTGCCGCACCCGCCTCGACCGCGTCCCCGACCTCCTCAAACGCTTCCGCCAATCCGTCCTCGCCGCCGCCACTTCGGGACGGCTGACGGAGGATTGGAGGGAGGGTGGATCAACACTAGGCTGGCAGATGCTGAAAGTCTCAGACGTGGGATCGGTTCAACTGGGTCGCCAGAGAGCCCCCAAGTATCATCATGGTGAAAACATGCGGCCATACCTGCGCGTTCAAAACGTCTTTGAGGCGCGGCTCGATTTGTCCGATGTCATGGAAATGGAGTTCTCGGAAGCTGACTTCAAGAGATACAAACTTTCGTATGGCGATATCCTTTTGAATGAGGGGCAGAGTCCGCAATATCTAGGACGACCAGCCATGTACCGAGATGACCTTCCTGGAGCCTGCTTCACCAACAGTCTGATAAGATTTAGAGCCAAATTGGAAATATTAAACCGTGAATATGCCTTATTGGTTTTTCGGCATTATATGCGTTCGGGAAGATTCGCCAAAGAAGGCTCAATCACCACAAACATTGCCCATTTGAGCGCGGGCAAGTTTGCCAACATTGAGTTCTTACTTCCACCCCTCTCCGAACAGGACGAGATCGTTCGCCGGGTCGAAGCCCTCTTCGCCTTCGCTGACCAGATCGAAGCCCGGCTGACTCAAACCCGCGCTAAAGTGGAGCGCCTGACGCCCGCCACGCTCGCCAAAGCCTTCCGGGGGGAACTGGTGCCGCAGGATCCTCAGGATGAACCTGCCAGCGCGTTGGTGAAATGCATTGCTGATGCACGCAATGGATTGTCCCATAGAACAAAACCAAGAAACATGGGGCATAAACAATTGTAAAAGAGAATTTATAATATGGACTCGAACATACCAGAGACGCCAACACTAGACGACCTGCTTGCCGAAGGACTTGGGAGGCTTCAAAACGCCCTGGGCCTAGTAGATCTTATGAGTTCTCCCGAACGCGGAGGTTTTATGACGCTTGTTATCATGCGTCTAGAACATATTACGTTAAAGATAGATGGAGCAGCCAATCATGGACGACCTCACTTTCACATTGAGTTCAAACAGCAATGCTCAGCCTCTTATGCTATCGATACTCTAGAATGCCTCGCTGGTTCGCTTCCCCGGAAATATTCAAAAAAGATTATTGAATGGGCAGAAGAGCATAAGGACCTTCTTTATCAAAAATGGCAGGAGCTTCACCCGGAAGGCAAAATATTCGCCTTGGAGCGCGAAGGTTCTTCAGCTTCAGCCGCACCGGTCACCAAATTCAAGACCGCATCAAATCCCTCATACATGGATTGATTCGCGATCAGGCGTTGAAAACCTACGGAGGTAGCATCCGGAGGCTTTAAGATCCCAACACATTTATCGTCATGGCATTTGATCGCATCAGATATTCAGGCTTGGCATGGCCCATCTTGACCGCGTTGGCAGTCCGGCGTGAGCTGATATCTTATGGTTCCTTGGCTCATCAACTCGGAATCCATCATCGGCAATGCAGGCTGTTTCTTGATAACATCCAGTCGCATTGTTTGCAGAAGCGGTTACCTCCACTCACCGCGCTGATTGTGGGGAAATATACGGGGTTGCCTGGACATGGGTTTATTGCCTGGGATATTGAAGATGCCGAGACAGCGCAGAACGCAGTTTACGATTACGATTGGTCCCAAACCGGAAACCCATTTGGTTTTGCACTTAAGGGGGAGAGCCTTGACTCGCTTGCCGAAAGATTGCTTGATCGGAATCCCAACTTAGAACCTGTTTATCGGCTTGTGGAAGATCGAGGGATTCAGCAGGTCATTTTCCGTAAAGCCCTTATAAAAGCTTATTCACGACGATGTGCGATGTCTGTGCCCCAATCCGAAGATCTCCTCGAGGCGGCACACATCCTACCTTACCGTGAATGCACCCCTGCGGAGCGGATTGATGTGAGAAATGGGCTCCTCCTCTCCTTTGTGTACCATCGTCTGTTTGACATGGACTGGCTCCGCATCAGGGAGGATTACCGTATCATCGATGGCCCCGAGCTTCCTCGTCAAACAGTGGATTTTGAAGCGGCGCTGACCCTGCGCTTCAGACGGCCACACCTGTATCTACCTGAGGACCCCCGGTTTTCTCCTAGTCCCGACTACATCCGAAGACGCTACGGGATTTGAGCTGTAACTCCCTTATTAAACCGATATGGATCAAGATTTCTTCATGAGGTTGAGTGGTGACATTCAGCCCTTCCTCAAATCCAAACGAGCAGCGGGGGAGAATTTCAATCTCTTCCAGATTTGTGGCATCGCACGAAACGAGGTCTATACGCATTCGGCTCTTTTATGTGATCTGCTGAATCCCAAAGGGAGCCATGATCAGGGCAGCGTCTTTCTGAAGCTTTTCATTGAGACCCTGAACCTCGATGTGGCCGTCGATGCTGGCCCCGTCAGCGTGATCCCAGAGTTTTATCTCGGGCCGGTGAATGGCGACTCGGGTGGAAGGCTGGATATCCTCATCGAGATCGGCAAGGACAAGAAGATTGCCATCGAAAACAAGATTGATGCGGCAGAGCAGGCCCAGTGGGTGAAGCGTTATCGCAATTATCTGGGTGAGAGGGACATCCTCCTTTATCTGACTTTAGATGGCCGCCTTCCTACAGAACTGGAGCCTTTGCAGAAAGAGCAGGTCACGTGCATCTCCTATGGGCATGACATCCTCCGATGGTTAGGCGCTTGTCAGAAAGTGACGGCCGCCCCCATTGTCCGGGAGAGCCTGAGCCAATACATCCACCTCCTCCGCCATCTCACCCACCAAGAGAAAGACCATCAGATGACTGACAAGATCGTTACAGCCGCTATCGCAACCCCAGAATCATTTGAGG
>DMMK01000120.1 GCA_003453085.1 Verrucomicrobiales bacterium | reverse complement strand
CTCTTAGAACGATGCCAACCCGCCCTGCAGTGAGTGCTCCGCGCACTCCAGGTGCCGCTGGCACAGCTCCGCTGGCCGCTGGCCCTGGTGCTGGCACGGGCTCCCTGCCCAAGGCAACCGTCAAGCTTCAGCAGACCCAGCCGATGGCGCGCCCGAGCATCTCGGCTCCACCGAGTGCCCCTGTGAAACGCACGGCAGCTTCGGACTCCCAGCAGTTCTACGAAGAAAAAGATCCAGAAGAAGGCCTGATGCCTCTTTCCGTGGTGTGCCTGCTGTTCTCTGTCGTCCTTTTGGTGATCCAGATGTTCGGCAGCGACCGCATCTCTGCCAGCACGGACTCGCCGATCATGGTGCCCCCAGCGGTGCCAGTGAAGTGGGAACGGCCTCTGCCAGATGGCTCCTGGACCAATGAATTCATCTCTGGCGGTCATCTTCCTGCGCTGCCGCAGTAAGGAACTCTCAGGTGTTTTAATTCTTCGTAACTTTTTCGCTCTTCCCCTATGATTCTTGCCTGGGTTGTCTTTCTTCTTTCGATCGCCGTGCTTGCCCTCAACTTCATCGCCAAAAGCGGTGGGGCGGGCTTCTGATCTGGTTTTGTCCAGTTGCGGAAACGCTTCGGTCTGCTTGTGATCTCCGCCACCTTCAACCTCGATAGGCTGGATGTGGTGGGAATCGGTGCAGCCACTCTGGATGATCTCTGGCTAGTGCCAGATTTCAGTGACCATGAACGCGTCACCCCGGCGGTTCAGCATCTTCAAATGGGCGGTGGTCCTGTGGCCACCGCTCTTTGCGTACTTGGCAGCCTGGGGCGCAAGGTCACACTTTTGGATACCGTGGGGGATGATGCTGCCGGGCAGCTTATTCTGGAGGGGTTGCAGCGAAATCATGTCTCTACGGTCGGCATCGCCGCCGTCGCCGTGGCTTCCTCAGCTCGCGCTGTCATCCTGGTTCGGCAGAGTGACGGGGCGCGCCAGATTGCTTACCTGCCTTCGAGTGCAGGTGAACTGAGTCTGGATGCCAGGCAGCGGGAGCTGATCCTTGCTGCCAGGATGCTGCACCTCAATGGCCGTCACGAAACGGCTGCCCGCGAGGCCGTGGAGCTGGCCTCGGCAGCGGGTGTTTGGGTGTCGTTTGATGGCGGGGCAGGGCGCTACCGCGACTCGCTTCGGGATTTGGTGCTGAAGAGCCAGATTCGGATTGTCTCCCGGCAGTTCGCGCAGTGTTTTTGCGGGTGCGAGGAGGTGGATGAAATGCTCCGCCTACTCATGGCCTCTCCCGCCGAGGTGGTGGTGATCACCGATGGCATCCGGGGTAGCTGGGTGGCCTTGCCCGACGGGACCAAGTTTCATCAGCCAGCCTACTCAGTCGAAGGGCTGGTGGACACGACGGGCTGTGGTGATGTTTACCATGGAGCCTTTCTCCACGGCTGGCTGGAAAAGTGGCCCGCCTCATCGTGTGCGGATTTCGCCAGCAAGCTGGCTGCCCAAAACGCCTGCGGACTGGGTGGGCGCTCGATTTGCCAGGAATTGCTATCTGAGGGGATCTGAAGCTAGCAGATGCTACTGCAGCTTTTTGACGTCCGCTTCGGCGGTCAGCATCTGGGTCTTCAAATCAGCAATCTGCTTGTTGAGCGCATCCAGCCGATTTTTGATGTAAAAGCGTTTGGAAGGAGAGGTGGCGGAGGCTGCTTCGGCTTCGGCCTTGGCCAGTTCTGCCTCCAGGTAGGGAAGCTCTTTTTTCATTCTTTCCAGCTGTAATCGGGCTGTTGTGAGCTGGTCTGTGATGGACGCCCCAGGGGCGCTGGTGCTGGAGGGCGGAGTCGTGGCGGCTGGTGAGGAGGGCTCTATTTTAGCTTCCTCACTGCCCATGGCCATGCCGAAACGGAAACGGTCTTTCAGTTCCTTGGGGAGCATTTCCGGCGTGAGTTTGGTGATGCCTTCGGAGTGACTGATGGTGGTGATGTCACCTTCGACTTTTTCAACCCGCACATTGCGCAGGCGGATGCCGCTGGGCAGCACGGGGTCCACCAGCACCAGACCTGCGGCCTGGCTGCGGGAGACTGCAACAGCCTGGTCGAAATCTTTACGAGCGGAGATCTGGGCCTGGCGGTGTTGCTCGACCTCGGTGCGAAGGGCATTTGCTTCTTTCTGCATGATGCCGTAGGCGGTGAGCAGGGCCACAGCCTCCTGGCGCAGCTCAATGTACGCTTTCTGCTTTTTGACCAGATCTTCGAGGGAGCCGATCTGGCTGGAGACAGCGATCAGTTCTTTGTTGGCATCATCAATCTCAGTCGTGTGAAAGATGCCGTAACCGGCACCCAACATGGCGAGAATCAGGAAAAAATAGACGACGAATTTACCTTCCATGGAAAACAGATAATTAGAAATTGCGGAAACTGGAGCGGTAGGAATTCACTTCCGCCTGCATGGACTCAGCCTTGATTTTAGCGGCCTCACTATCGGCCTTGAGCTGGACCAGCTCGTTTTTCTGGCGCTCAATCAGCTGTTTGAGTTCCACGATGTGAGCGGGCTGCGTGCTTTGATAACGACCAAGATTGCCCGTCGCAAGAATTTCGCTTTCCAGCTTTTTGGACTGGCCCTGTAGTTCGGTCAGAGTGAGACGGTGCTGCTCCGTTTCGTACAGGATTTGGGCTTTTTTGTTGCAGCCTGTAGCCAGCGAAAGCAGCAGTATGGAAACTGCGCATTGCACGGAGGAAGAGAATAAACCTGAACGGGTCATTGGAAATTCAGTAGGGTCAATGCGAGTTTTAGCAAGGTTTTTTCTGGCTCGAAACGTAGGTTTTGCTCAGGTGTTAGCGAATAGGAGAAAAATCTGTGGCGCGCATGTAGATGCTTTTGACGCCATCCGGCTGCGGCAAGGTCAGGGAGCCGTCCTTTTCACTTTCACCCTTCGCCTTGATCCATGCGGGGTCAGCCCGGAAGGCGGTGAAGGAGGCCAATCCAGCCTCTGGGCTGGCATGGGAAAGGATGTACACCAGCTTGGTGCCTTCATCCTTCTGCCCTGCTGCCGGGACCCAGTAGGCGACATGGTTCATCCCATGTTTGCTAAAAAGGGCCATGGTATGGTTTTTGAATCGGGCGTGCAGGGCTTCCAGCTTGCCTGGAGGCGTGGTGTAGGTGCGCATTTCAAAAA
>DMMK01000138.1 GCA_003453085.1 Verrucomicrobiales bacterium | reverse complement strand
GTCATTGTTGTTGGCGCTGGCATAGACGGCATTTCCCGAATTGTTCAGCAGGGCCAGCGCCAACAACAATGACCGTCTCAATGACAATGGGCTGCTGAATTTGCGGAACGGATACCTGACTTTGGAAACGGATGTCACGGTGGCCAACACGGAGAACTTTGGTCACGTGGCCGTGACTGCGGGCACGAATTATTTATACCTCGACACCCGGGCCGGTGGCCAGTTTGATGGCAGCTTTGCTTCGCTCACCCAGAGTAACGGGGGCATCCTCAAAATTTACAATCTGAATGGCAGCCACACTTGGGGGACCGGCGCTGCGGATGACCGGCTGAAGCTTAACGATACAACCGGACTGCCTTTGGTTGGGGCCAATGCGCCAGGCACCAGCACGCAGCAGGTGATCCCAGGGCTTTTCGGCGGCAGCCTGCCTGCAAGCTTTACCGCAGCCACTGGGGCGGCGGCCAATCGCACGGCCTACACCATCCAAAATGCCTACGCTTTCGGGGGCTCTGGCCTCGGGCTGATGACGCTGGATAATGGCTATCTCCGGCCTTTGACCGCCAGCGAGTACAGCGTGGGTGGCACGCCGGTGGCTGGAACAAACTGGTTGTTAGACCGCTACATTGATCCGGAAAGCGCCGGGGGACGGAACAACTATGCCAACCGGAATGTGACCCAGGATGTGACGGTCAACTCCCTGACCATTGGATTCAATGCCAGCACCTCCGGGCAGGCTGTGCCTGTGGCCGCCCGCGACTACCTCATCATCGAGCCTGGGCGCACGCTCACCGTCAATTCCGGCATCATCAATTTCACCTCCTTCATCGAATCCGTAAATACCAACCCTGAGGCCGTGATCCGTGGCGGCAGCATCAGCATGAACGGCCAGGCGGCCATCATCAATTCCGCCCTTTCCCGTCATGATCTGGATGCCAACAGCGGCTCCTTTGGCACCTTCATGCCGGGCAGCAATGCCTTCCTGCGCAGCAACATTATCAACGCCACCGACCTGGTAAAAACGGGGCGCAACAACCTCTACCTGGATACCTGGAACCAGCTCTCTGGTAATGTCTATGTGAGCGAGCAAGGGGGGCTGCTGGTGCGGCATCCGGGTGCGCTGGGCGCTGGTGCGGAAGGCCGCGAAGTGGTGGTGGGTGGTGCGGGCAATTTTTACCTCGAGTATGGCACCAACATCAGCGGCGTGGACCTGCGTGTTTCCAACACGTTTGACACCACCCGCACGGTGCTCCGTAACGAAGGGGCATCGCACAGCACCTGGGGAGGGGATGTCATTTTCGACCTCGCAGATGAATCCGGCACCGGGGAATTCCAGACCCACGTGATCACAGCCCGCAATAACGGCACGTTGTCCCTCTATGGTAATCTTTACACCGCCAACAATCAGAACATGTCCGACAATGATTCGTGGAATGACCCCACGGTCATTTCCACCGCCATCGGAGAAAGCGCCACGTTAAACTTCCGCGGTCAGTTTCGCGATACGGAGGCTGGCTCCCTGGCCAATGTGGGTGCCACAGGCGACAATGCGACCCGGTTGGACCGCAACCACTCGCTGGTCTTTCAGATGCGTGGGCATGACGAGATAAACGTCAATGTCTTCCAGCAATGGGATGCCACGGGGTCCATCTTTGCCACCCAGGGGTACTTCCGAATCCAGTATGATCCTGCTGCGTCCGGTCTGGACGGCACAGGATTTCACACAGGCGATGCGCGCGCGGCAATCACCCAGGACAATACTTGGAATCAGATGTGGTTAGGCAGTCCGCAGAACTTTCTCAGCATCGCCAATTCTGCGACCAACGTCTATCATGGTCATGTCCTGCTGACTCAGGCCGATCAGGTGCTGAACTACGCGGACCGCATCAACATCAGCAACAATAACCGCAACCACACGCTGACCCTGGGTGGCGAGCACACCAGCGGCTCGGCCTACATCGGCAGCGCGGACAACAGCCTCCCTTACCGGATTCTTTTTCAAAACGCCAACACGGAGAGAGACCTGCGCTTCCTTCAGGTACGTGGCGGTACACTGGTGGTCAATGCCCGGCTGGAGGACAGCAACACCACGGCGGACAGCTTCAATGCCTCCGTTTCTCTCGTGGGTCCTGGGACAGTGGTCTTCAATCGGAATGCCGTGGGGAATTCCAATGTGGACCGCTGGAACTTCATGGCAGGAACTGCCGTCTGGAGCGGCATGAATGGGGACAATCAATTCGCCCGCACTCGCACCACGGGCACCAATGCCCTTGCCTCCATCACCACCTGGGGCGGAGGCAACCTGGTGCAGGAACAGCCTGCGGGCACGACCATGAGAACCCAAAATGTGGATGGAAACATCTACCTGATGAAGGGTGCCAGCTCCGCCACCACCCAGCAAAACACCACGCTGACCCTGGGGGCGGCCACCCGTGTGCTGCGGCGTGATGCGGGCTCATCGTTGGCCTTTTTGGAGAATGGCAATGGAGCCATCAACGTCAGCGCGACAGGTCTTTCCACCACGGCGGGGGCTTTCATCGGGGGTTGGGCCGTTTATGGCAGCACGGCCAGCGGTGTCACCGACTGGGCAGGCCGACAGGGTACGACTGGGGTGCAGGCCTTTGCTGCCTACACAAATGATTCCTTCGGAGCGGCTAATCACACCAATCTCACCGCCAGCATGGCCCTGGCAGGCAGTGCGGAGAGCCAGACTTTGCGTTTCGGGGCTGCTGGCCAGCTAGATATCGGGGATGGGAATACGCTGTCTTTGTCCCAGGGGGGCTTGCTGGTGCCTGCGACGCTCTCGGGCAATGTCAGCATTCAGGGCGGAAGCCTCACCAGCACCTGGGCTCAGGGATCCAATGACCTGATGCTTTATAACTACGGCCAGGGGGTGATGACCATCGGCTCAGTCATCGCCAATGATGGGGCGAACAAGGTGAACCTCGTCCACGCAGGCAGCGGTACCACGGTGCTGACGGCTGACAATACAATGACAGGCAACGTTTACTTGAACAATGGCGTGCTGCAGATCAGCAGCGACTCCCAGCTTGGACAGGTCAATGGCTCCATCTCCCGGGTGGTGCTCATCAATGCGGGCAGCAGCTACACCGGCAGCCAGACCGGTGCCGCAGCCTCGTTGCTCGGCGGCAATGGCAGCGGTGCCACAGTCACCTTCAATACGGGCACGAGTACCGTCAGTGCGATCAATGTCACCAACGGAGGCAGCGGCTACACCAGCGGCGTGCGTGTCACTCTGGACGGCACCCCCGCAGGTAACAATGCAGGGGCATGGGCCATCCTCGATAGTGGGAATTTGCATTTCAACGGAGGCACCTTGCACGTCACCGAAAGTCTCGCGCTCAACAGCGGTCGCACCATTTTCCTCGGTGGGAACGGCGGCACCCTGCGGGTAGATCCTGACAAGGTGCTGACCTTCGATGGCTTCATCAGCGGTGATTACAATTTTGTGGATACCGACAATGGCTACACCCTCTCAGACAGTTTTGGCACTCCTTGGGAGGCCTCCTCTGTGAGGAATCCGGACATTGGAGATCTGACCATCGATGGTGGTGGCACGGTGGTGTTCCGCTATGCACCTTTGGGGGATGGCTCCACTCCGGCCAACATGGGCCATGCCTATGGCGGCATCACCTGGATCAATGATGGCGTCCTCAGCTTGCAAGGGGTCGGCAGCACCGGTGTCACTGGCGCTTTGGGCACTCACCGCTCATTCCTCGACAGCACGGTCATTGGAGCGAACGGCAGCCTCGACCTGTTCTTTGCTTCGTCAGATCCCACCATTCCTGAATGGCTGACTCTGCGAGGCAGCGGTTTTGAAGGCGGCGGCACCATCCGTTCCATCGTTACCGGCACGGGTCGGGCTTACAATCTCACGGGTCAAATCCATGTCGAAGAGGATGCCCTGCTGAAGATCTTCAACTCGCACAGCATCTACCTCAACAATGGCGGTGGGGACATGTTCGGCACCGGAAATATTACCCGTATCGGCAATGGTGAACTGCGGCTCTATGGCAACACGCCTGAGTGGACCGGGGCCTTTCTTTCCGCCAGCGGCACATCGCGGCTTATCGGTGCCGGCAGCGTGGGTGGTTTGACGCGCATGGGGTTGGACCGCAACTCGGTCTTTTACCTCTCTACCGCTGGCACCTCGATTGATGAATTTCGTGACCGTCTTCCAGACAACCTCCCCATCACCGCTGATGGCTACATTCGCCTGCGCATGGATGCCACCGGCGGAGTCCATTCCGGTTTTGAGAAAGCCGGCATCATCACGGCGCAGGCCGGGGTGCTGGGACTGGAGTACAACCTCGGTGCTGACTATGTGACCACGGCGGGTGTCACCGCGAACCGCTTGCAGGGCGATTATGCCGGTTGGCATTTTACGGAGATCGTTCGCCAGCCCGGGGCTTCGGTACATCTGCGGAACCTGGATTCAGGGACGACCTTTGCAGGTCGTGATTTCTTCAGCGGCAATGTCACGGACAAGGCCGTCCTGCGGGTGGATGTGGCTCCCCTTGCCATTGGCACGGGCAACGGCCTCAATGGCAATGCACCTGTCGTTCCCGGCTTCTTCGGCGGCACCCGCGATCTGCTCGTCGCCTCGTCAGATGGTGTGACCCAACGCTTTGACGAATCCTACACCTCGTTCAGGCTGGTGACGCTGGACAGCGATGGCAACGGCAATCATTTCCTGCGCCCGCTGGAACTGTCGGAATACAAAACGGTGGCGAATCCGGACGGTGCCGTCACGACCACCGTTTCGCTGGATGCACAAGGCCTAACCAATGATCAGAAT
>DMMK01000687.1 GCA_003453085.1 Verrucomicrobiales bacterium | reverse complement strand
CACTGCATGAAAAGGCTCACCCTCATCACCCTCATGACCGCCGCGCACTGCGTGGTGGCCTGCCAAAAGGCCGCCCCGGATCCCGCTGCGGCCCCTGCCCCCAGGGCAGCGCCCACACCTGTCAAAGGCAGCACCACCAAGGCGACGGAACGCAGCTTCCCCCGCTATCTGCGCGTAACCGGCCAGCTCACCGGGCAGCATGATGCCGTGGTGGCGGCGGACTCCACCGGACGAGTGATGACAGCCCCCGTGGAGCGTGGGTCCATCGTGAAGGCGGGCGACGTCCTGGCCACGCTGGATGACCGCCAGGCCAAACTGGCCCTGGCCGAAGCCAATGCCTCCGCCGAGCTGGCCAAGTCCCGCCTGGCCCTGGCCAAAAACGAGCAGGAGCGCAACAAACCCCTGGCCGAGAAAAAGGCCGTGGCCGATGCCGACTATCAAAAGCTATTGACCGAAGTGTCCGCCCGCGAGGCCGAACTTGCCGGTGCCGTCTCCCGCCAGGAGCAGGCGCAAAAGACCCTGGACGACTGCACCATCCGAGCGGTGGCTGGCGGTGTGGTGGCAGAGCGCATGGTGGACCCCGGCGAATACGTCCGCGTGGACTCTGCCGTGGCCCGCGTGGTGGACCAGTCCACGATGCGCCTGGTGCTGAATGTGCCGGAGACGGAGGTGGGCGGGCTGGAGATCGGCCAGACGGTGGAGTTCACCACCGCCGCTTTTGCCGGGCAGACCTTCAAAGGTAAATTAAAATTCCTCGGCGCTGCCATGCGCGAGGCCTCGCGCGACCTCGTCATCGAAGCCGCCGTGGACAACGCGGATGGCAAACTGCGCGCCGGTTTCTTTTGTGATGCCCGCATCCAGATGCGCGAAGAGAAAGCCGTAGCCGTGCCGGAAAACGCGCTGCGCATTGAAGGCTCACGCCGCAAGGTTTTTGTCGTCACCCCGGAAGCCAACACTTTGTCCGAGCGGCTCGTGGAAGTAGGCGATACCCGCGAAGGCTTCACCGAGATCCGTAAGGGTGTGGTGAAGGACGAAAACGTGCTGGTGAAGCCGCCCGCAGAAGCCACCGACGGCCTGCCCTTCCAGCCTGCAGCCTGAGAACTGTCCCTGAACTCACCTCCCCCCATGACTCAGGAACTACCCGCAGCTTTGGATTCGGCATTGTTTGTTAGTCACAATGCCCAGGACTCCTCCCACCACACGCTCCTCCACTTCCTCCTCGGCGGCAGCCTGCTGCCACCCGACCCCTTCGATGAGCCGTGGCAGGAGACAGCGGAAGAGCACGAGGAGCAGCGACGGCCAGCCTCCCTACAGTCCGTAGCTGCCTGATTTCTTCCCCGGTTTTTCTCCCTTTCCACGCCCCCTCCCCCCATGCAATGGCTCGCCGCAATCTCTGTTAAACGCCCGGTCTTCGCCAGCGTTCTCATCCTCGTCTTCGTGGTCGTGGGTGTGCTGGGTTACACGAAACTGCCGGTGGACCGGTTTCCTAAAATTGACTTCCCCACGGTCAGCATCGTCACGCGCCAGGACGGCGCAACGCCAAAGGAAATCGAAACCGAAATCACCGACAAGATCGAAGAGGCCGTCAACACCGTCGCCGGCATTGACGAGCTGCGTTCCATCTCCAGTGAAGGCATCTCCCAAGTGCTCGTCACCTTCGTTCTGGAAAAGAACATCGATGTCGCCGCCCAGGAAGTGCGCGACCGCATCGCCCGTGTCATTCCGGAACTGCCGGAAGATGTGGACGCACCCATCATCGAGAAGCTGGACCCAGATGCGGCGCCCATCTTGAACATCGCCCTGGTGGCCAACAAGCCCGTGCGTGAGATCACCGAGTATTCAGACAAGATTCTGCGCCGTCAACTTGAGAGCGTTCCCGGTGTGGGCCAGATCACCCTGCTGGGTGGACGCCTGCGGCAGATCAATGTTTGGTTAGACCCGATGCGGCTGCGTTCCTACAACCTCACGGCCACGGATGTGCAGCGGGCCCTGCGGACGCAGAACGTGCAGATCCCTGCGGGCACCGTGAAAAATGCCGCCAGCGAGGCCGGCTTCCGTGTGCTGGGGAAGGCCCGCAGCATGGATGAAATCAACATGCTGGTGGTCACAGAAAACAGCGGCGGCCTGGTGCGCATGCGCGATGTCGCCCGCGTGGAGGACGGGGCTGAGGAACAGCTCACCGTGGCCCGCAACAACGGCGTGCCCTCCGTGGTCCTCTCCATCCGCAAGCAGAGCGGCACCAACACCGTGGCCGTGGTGGATGCGGTGAATGAAAAACTCACGGATGTGAAAAAGCTGCTACCGGAGGGCTACAACGTGGAGGTCGTCCGCGACACCTCCACCGTCATCCGCACCAGTGTCCATGCGGTGAAGGAGCACTTGGTGCTGGGGGCCCTCTTTGCCGCCATCGTGGTGCTCGTTTTCCTGGGAAATTCCCGCGCCACCCTGATCTCCGCGCTCGCCATCCCCACGTCCATCATTGCCGCCTTCGGCATCATGTGGGCGCAGGGGGTGACGCTGAACGTCATCAGCCTCGTCGCCCTGGCCCTGGCGGTGGGCATCGTGATTGATGACGCCATCATCGTGGTGGAAAACATCTTCCGTCACATGGAGGACAAAGGGGAAGACTCCTACACCGCCTCCATCGAGGGGCCCAAGGAGATCGGCCTGGCCGTCATGGCCACCACGCTGTCCTTGCTGGCCGTGTTTGTCCCCGTAGCCTTCCTGAGTGGCATCGTCGGCATGTTTTTAAAGAGCTTCGGCCTCACCATGGCCTTTGCCATCGCCGTCTCACTTTTGGTTAGCTTCACCCTCACACCTTCGCTTTCCGCCCGCATGTTCAAGAACGGTCACGGCACCCGCTTTGACCGCTGGCTGGAGCATCTGGTGAACATCTTCTACAAACCGGTGGAGGTGGTGTACATGGTGCTGCTGCGTTTTTCCATGCGCCATCGCTGGGTCATCGTGCTGGCCTGCATCGGCATCCTGGCCTGCATGCCCATCCTGATGAAGACCGTGCAGAAGAGCTTCCTGCCCCCTGTGGAAGAAGCCGAGTTCGTGGTGAACATCCGCACGCCCGAAGGGACCAGCCTCGCCGCGACGGACCTCATGGTGGAGCGCTTTGCCCGGGAGGTGCGCAAGCTGCCGGGTGTGGATGGCACCCTGCTCACCATCGGCGACAACGACCAGCGCACGCCCAACCTGGCCGGTATCTTTGTCCGCCTGAATGATCCCGCCCTACGCCAGGACCAGCAGACCCTGATGGACCGCGTGCGTCAGGAGATCGTGCCCAATTTCCCCAAAGAATGGCGCATCGCCGTGCTGGCCGTGCCGCCTTTCAACACGGGGGCCTCCAGTGCCAACGTCCAGTATTTCATTGCCGGGCCGGATCTCGACGTGCTCACCCGCGCCACCCAGCAGGTGATGGCGGAAGTGAAGGATCTGCCAGGCCTGCGAGATCTGGACAGCTCCCTCATCGCGGGCAAACCGGAAATCTCCGGCACGGTGAACCGCAACAAGGCCGGTGAAATGGGTGCCAGCGTGGCCGATATTTCCAACACCCTGCGCCTGCTCGTCGGCGGCGTGGACGTCTCCACCTATGACGATGGTGGCGAGCAGTACGACATCCATTTGCAGGCCGAGGAAAGCTACCGCAACACCAGCGAGATCCTCAATTTGCTCACCGTGCCTTCGCTCAAGGCAGGCCCGGTGGCGATCTCCAACCTGCTCACCCTGGACGATACCGACAGCCCTTCCCAGATCAACCGTCTGAACCGCCGCCGCCAAGTCACCATCACCGCGAACAACGCCCCCGGCGTGGGGGAAACCCAGATCATGGACGGCATCTCTGCAGCGGTGAATCGCCTGAAGCTGCCCGCCGACTACGCCAGCGGCAGCGCAGGGCGGTCGAAGGAAATCGCCAAAGCGGGCAAGGCCTTCGGCGTCGCCTTCCTCATGGCGTTTGTCTTCATGTATCTCATTCTCGCCGCGCAGTTCGAGAGCTGGATCCACCCCTTCACCATCCTGCTGGCGCTGCCGCTGACGCTGCCCTTTGCCATCTTGTCACTCATTTTGTTCGGCCAGTCGATCAACATCTTTTCCATGCTCGGCATCCTGGTGCTCTTCGGCATGGTGAAGAAGAACGGCATTCTCCAAATTGACCATACTAACCAATTGCGTGAAAAGGGCATGGACCGCCTGGAGGCCATCCTTCTGGCCAACAAGGAACGTCTGCGCCCCATCCTCATG
>DMMK01000328.1 GCA_003453085.1 Verrucomicrobiales bacterium | reverse complement strand
GAATGGAATTGCGAGGTAGCGGGAGTCGCCGCATTCATGGCCGGTGCGTGGGTCGCGGGCAAAACCCACCGGGGCTCCTTGCGCCCGCCAAGCCTTGAACATGGCGCGATCTCCCACGCGAGCGGGGCCGTGGCGTTTATCCTGCTCCTCCTTCAGGCCTCCATTGAAACACGGCGGCACACCATAAACGGCCTCCGTCAGCGTGGGACGGGGGATGTCACCTTTTTCCCAGACGTAAAAGGCGGAGCCGGAACGGAACCAGATGGCGGCGATGCGCTCGGGGTGCAGCGTCAACATGAGGCTGGACCAAAAACCGCCGCCGCTATGCCCCCACAAGGCCCAGGGGACCTTTGTGATTTCGGGGTGCTTCGATTGAGCTGCGAGGTCTTCCAAGCTGCGCAGGAAGGTCTTCTCGGACCCGTTGCGCGGATCGCACCACTGGCGGCAGTCCTGGCCATCGGCCTGATGATACGAAGGTCCCAGGAGGGCGCAGTCGTGCTTTTTAGCCAATGCTTGCCAGTGCAGGTCATAGGCCGCTGTTTCGCCGCCTTTGCAGGCCCCTGCCCCACAGCCGTGCTGGTGGACGATGACGCCCTTGATCTTCTCCACGCCTTCTGGCACCCACAGGGTGTAGGTCACGCCATAGATCAGCTCCCCCGGTTTTTCCGAAGGCGGGTACTCGATGGTGAAGAAGGACCCCGCCGCCTGAGAGAGGAGTGGAAACAGCAGTAGGGCAGCCAGCAAACGCATGGGGCTATGATGGAGGTAAGCAGGTGGTGACGTCAAGATGCTTGGCAAAAGGTGCTTGGCTGTGGAGTATTCTTTCCCATGAACGCACCCCGCCCCTGGATGATCGCTGAAACGAACTGGCAGCAGGTCAAAGACACCCGCTATGAAGTCGCCGTGCTTCCTTGGGGTGCTACCGAGGCGCATAACTGGCACCTGCCCTACGCCACGGACAGCTTGCAAAACGAGGCCATGTGTGCCGAGGCGGGCCGCATCGCCTGGGAAACCGGGGCCAAGGTGGCCATCTTGCCGAACATCCCCTTTGGCGTCCAGACGGGTCAGCTCGACATCCCCTTTTGTATCAACATGAACCCCAGCACGCAGATGGCCCTGCTGGAGGACATCATTGCTTCGCTGGAAGGTGTGGGCGTGCCGAAGTTTGTCCTCTTCAATGGCCATGGAGGCAATGACTTCCGCCAGATGCTGCGCGAGCTGCAGGCCCGTCACCCTCGCATCTTCCTCTCCGTGGTGAACTGGTTCAGCATCAGCAGTGGCAAGGACATCTTCACCATCGTGGGTGACCATGCCGATGAACGCGAAACCAGCCTGCTCCTGCATCTGCACCCCGACCTCGTTTTGCCCAAAGAACAGTGGGGCCCAGGAACGGACAATCTGTGGAAAATCCCGGCCATGCGGGAAAAATGGGCCTGGGCCCCACGTGCCTGGACTCAGGCCACGAATGATACGGGCTCGGGTGATCCCCAGCACTCCACAGCGGAAAAGGGAGCACGATAGTTTGGAAGGCTGACCGCCCAGTTTGCCAGCTATCTGGTGGACCTCGCCGCCGCGGATCCTGCTGCAATGTATCAGCCCGCGCAGCCTGCCTGATCAGCGCCGGCGGCGCAGGAATACAAGACCGAGAGAAAGGGCCAAAAGGCAGGCCCGGCTAGGCTCAGGAGCACCCGCGATGGTGAGGTTATCAAACCGGATGGTGCGATAGTCCACCGCCGGGGAGGGGGACGCTCCCGGGAGGTTTTTGACGTAAAAACCCAGGCCCGTGATGGTCTCGCCCGGACCAAAAAGGGAGCTGGAGGAAATCGGCGAAGCTCCTGTATCGAGCGCCATGGAGGTGCCCGGCACAAAACTCACCGCATACCAGATGGAATCCAAGAGATCTACCGAGTAAAGATTCTGCGCGGGAACATCCGCCGTACCGGATCCGGTCGCATACCAGGCCCCATCCACCTGGACGGCGAGGTAGTAGCTCATCCCGGTCATGGTACCACCGGTGTTTTGCTGCCAGCTCGCGGAGAATTCGCTGTAGTCCGCCGGCACCAGCCCCGTGAACAAACCCGCGCTGGAGGAGGCGCTGGTGGTGTGGAGAAAATAGTCCACCGTGGTGGTGGCACCACTGGGCGTGTTGTTCTGCGCGTATAAATACGGATTGCCCGTCTCGGCCGTCGGTGCCGTAGAACCTGTGGTGATGCCCACTCCCCCGTAGGAGGTGCCTGCGATGCTGGTGCTATTGAAGCCTCTCCATGTGCCACTGCTTTGGCCGATGGTTTCTCCCGTAAAGTTTTCGGAGAAAAGCGTCGCAGCAGAAATAGGCAAAGCACAGCCCAAAAGGCCGAGGCAGAGCCAGCGGGAAATAGACGAAGCAACAATCATGGACGAAACAAATAGGTTGGGGGCGAATGTCTTAGCCGGGCCAAAGCCCGTACTCAAGCCCCAGCATTGATCGTGATGCGCTTCTCAGGAATCGGGGAATCAATGATGCCCAGTTCCGTCTCCTGGCGCAGACGCAACTGGCCACAGGCAGCGGCAATGTCATGCCCCTTTTCCCGGCGCAGCGTCGCCTTCACCCCAGCATTCAGCAACACGTCGCGGAACTCATCCTGATGCGGCTCGCTGGGTCGCACCCAGGGAAGACCCTCCACGGTATTATAAGGGATGAGATTCACCTTGGCATCCAGGCCCTTGGCCCGTTTCGCCAGACGATGTGCCTGGTCCAGGCCGTCGTTCACATCCTTGATGAGGATGTATTCAAAAGTGATGTGCTGCTTGCGCTTGGACCGCCAGTAAGCCAGGGCCTCGAAGAGTTCATCGAGGTTGTACTTCTCATTCACCGGCATGATCTTGTTTCGCACCTCATCACTGGCCCCATGCAGGGAGATGGCGAGACGGATCTGGAGGGGGAAATCGGCCAGGCGTTTGATCTGCGGGGCCAGACCGCTGGTGCTCACCGTCATGTGTCGCGCACCGATGCCGATGCCCCATTCGGCATTGAGAATTTCGATCGCTTTGATGACATTGCTGTAATTGGAAAGCGGCTCGCCCATGCCCATGAAAACCAGATTATCCATCCGCTCTCCACTGTAGGCTTCCACCTGGACGATCTGCTCCACGATCTCGGACGTGGTCAAGTTCCGGGTAAAACCGGCCAAGCCACTGGCGCAAAATTTGCAGTCGTAGGCGCAGCCGACCTGGCTGGAAACGCAGAGTGTGTGGCGGTCTGAGGCCTCACCATACAGGGCCGGATTGGCCGGGATGAGCACG
>DMMK01000178.1 GCA_003453085.1 Verrucomicrobiales bacterium | reverse complement strand
AGCTTGCCGTCATCCAGGGCAGGCATGGCTTCAGAGATGTCTGGGGCCGGGGCAATGGGGGATTCAAGCTCAGGCGTTTCCGGGACCGGGAGGCTTCCCGCTACTTCGGGACCGCCGAGATCTGGCATGGGGCTCACGGGGGCGACAGGGGCTGGCAGGCCGCCATCATTGCCGCTCGCAGGTGGGCGGGGGCTGCCTAGAAGGGACTCCAGATGCAGGATGCGGGCCTTGGCGGAGGGCAGCTCGATGCACATGTCCTTGGCCAGTGCCAGGGCGGTTTGCAGTTCGTATTCGCGCCGGGTGGACTGCGTCAGAAGGTCGTTGAAGCGTTTTTCCTCCACGCCTAGCTGGTCACTGGCCATGTGGCGGAAGAGGTCAAACTGACGCTGCATTTCCACTCGCCAGGCATTGGATTCCTGGCGCACAGTCAAGAGGTCCTTTTGCTGCAGGACGATCTGCTTTTCCAAGGCATCCTTGTTTTTCAGAAGACGTTCTTCCACGCGGCGGAGCAGCCATAGCCGGACCATGGCGGCCACGAAAAGCCCTGCCATCAAAGAAATGGCAAGAACATAGATCTGTTTTTCAGCGAGGCTCAGCATTGGGGTCCGATGCAAGCAGTTGCCAAACCAAGAGGCAAGGCTTCAATGCCTGCAGCGCAATAATTTCCGCTAAAGAGACGTCATCCTTTAAAAATCAGGTGCTTCTAATTGTCTGACAACGGTTCAAGTCGAAACCTGAGGAAATGAGCAGATTGTTCACCTGTGGGTTGCTCTCCCGACTTCAAGGTGTTACGCTCTTCCTTACATTTTTACTATGTGAACGGAAACTCCGTTGACTGAAAGAGGCTGCTCATTTAGCATATTTAATAATCAAAATTGACTCTCAATTTTTAACTAATTATGGCCAAACTGGTAATCATTGATGACGAAGCAGCCATCTTGGAGCTGATGAGCAAGCTTTGCCGTGCGGCAGGCCACACGGTTTTCGGATGCACCACTGGGATTGACGGCATGGCGGCCATCCGTAGCCAGCAGCCTGATCTTGTCATCGTCGATTTGCGGATTGGCGATGTCAACGGGCTGGATCTGGTGAGCATGTGCAAGGAGCAGTTCCCCAGCACGGCGGTCATCATGGTGACGGGTCACGGCACGGTGGAAACAGCGGTGGAGGCCATGCGCCTGGGTGCGTTTGATTACCTAACCAAGCCCTTTGATCTCGGGGATCTGATTAAAACGGTGAACCAGGCTCTGAATCGAAACAATGGGGCTTCGACGGTCTCTAATTCGACTTTGAGCAGCATCGCCAGCGTGCGAAGTGCAGCATCCTCAAAATTGATCGGTCATAGCGAAGCGATCCAGCGCATCTTTGAGATTGTGCGCCGGGTGGCAGATAATGACAGTCCCGTACTCCTGGAGGGGGAATTTGGCGTAGGTAAACACATGGTCGCCCGGGCATTGCATGAAGCCAGCCGCCGAGGCGCAGCCCCCTACAAGGAACTGCAGTGCAGCGCCATGCCGGAAGAGGCCCTGGAGTCGGAGCTTTTTGGCCACACCAACGGTCAGGGCGGCATTTTCAGCCGGGCTAGCGGCGGCACCGTCCATTTGGCGGAAGTGCATGTGCTGCCTGCCCGCATCCAGGCGCAGTTGAACACCTTTTTGGACGAGATGCAGGCCCGCCGCAGCGCGTGGAGCAACAGCAACGGTTCTGATTTCCGCCTCGTTGTCAGCACGACCATCTGTCTGGAAGAGGCCTCGAAAAAGGGCACCTTCCGCGAGGACCTGTATTACAAGCTCTCCGTGGTTCCGCTGAAGATTCCGCCGCTGCGTGAACGCCGCGAGGACATCAAGCCCCTGGTGGATCATTTCCTCAAAGAACTCACAGACCGCACCGATTCACGCGCCAAGACCATGGATGCGTATGCGCTGGAGTTCCTGGAGAAGTATCCGTGGCCCGGCAACATCTCCGAGCTGCGCAATGCGGTGGAGCGTGCCTGCGCCTTTGCTGAAAACGATCGCATCCGCCCGGCAGACCTGCCCACGAAGGTGACGCAGCAGATCGAGGTGCCCACCACCTCCTCCGCAGGTGGCATCACCCAGCTGCCTATCGGCTCCACCCTGGATGATTTCATCCGTGGCCAGGAGCGCCTTTTCATCCAGGAGACGCTGAAGTACAACAACGGCTCGCGCGAAAAGACCGCCTCCATGCTCGGGGTCAGCATCGCCACGCTCTATCGCAAGATGGGGCTGAATGTGGACCGCAAGACCACGGCTTAGGGCACGGCAGTGATAAAAGAAGGCGGCCTGGGGCATCGGTCACCTCCTCTTTGGGGTGGATCAAAAGGAGTGCATGGATTTCCATGCCATCCACCCTTTGTAGCTGCTGCGATTTGACAATTGAATGAAAGCCCTGGCTACAGGGTCTATGGATTATCTCATGAAACGCCGTCTTTTTCTTGCTTCCCTTGCCTTCGCCTCCACCGCCTTTGCCCAGGAGAAGCCAACTCCCACTGCTGAGGAAATCCTGGGCCTGGTGCGCCGCAGTTACGCCATGCAGGACCACCGGATGACGGGCAAGCTACGCGATGATGACACGGGCAAGGAAGAGCCGCTGGAGCTGACGCTGACGAAGTCGGTGATGCGCTTCCGTTTTGTCAGCGAGCCACCGGAAATCATTCACCTGGATCTCACCACCACACCGGCCACTCTCTGGCAGGTGAAGTCGGGCGGCAGCAGCCAGGTGCCTCTGAAAAATGGGGCCGATCCGGTGCGCGGCATGGACTTTAACTACGAAGACCTTTCCCAGCGCTTTCTGTATTGGAAGAATGTGAAGCTGATGGATGCCAATGCCCGCCTCACCACCGCCCGCATCAAATGCTGGCTCGTCCGCGTGACGGCACCGGATGTCAGCGGCCCGTATTACACGGTGGACCTCTGGGTGCACCAGGATAGCGGCGGTGTGGCCAAGATGGAGGCCTACAACAAGGGCGGCAAGCTGGTGAAGCGCTTTGAAGTCTCCAAAGTCTGGAAAGTCGGCGGCGCCACCGCCCTGCGTGAGATGCGTGTGCAGTCCTTCAACCCTCTGAACGGTGACCGCAAAGGCATGACCTACATGACGATGGACAAGCCGGAGAAGCAGTAAGGCGAGACGAATTCCAAAGAGCCTGCCCGTGATTCAGCGGGCAGGCTTTTTTTGTGCGCGGTTCTTTTCGGAAAAGAACTTGGCAGGGCTGCTGCGCACGCTATTTCAGACGGTCCGCGTGCCTGACTCGTTTCCTTTCCCCCAGCTCTGGTCTCAAGTGCGCCGCAAGTCCTGGATGTGGCTTTTCAAGCGGCAGCAGATCGAGGCGGCGACGAAGTGGGTGCGGTTCCATGCGAAGGTGAATGCGGTGGCCATCGTCAGTGCGCAGGAGCTGGAAATGGCGGGTGCCGTGGGCCGCAGCGACCTTACGCATGAGGAGGCCCGCCTGCGCCTGGAGCTGGCGGCGAACGGGGGTCTGCATCTCACGACGGAGTGCAGCTGCCA
>DMMK01000326.1 GCA_003453085.1 Verrucomicrobiales bacterium | reverse complement strand
GAAGGAGCGAGTTCATGGGAGATGTCTGAAACCGGTTGGTTGGACCGGGGGATAAAGCGCGCGAGTCTAGCGGTTGCCCTTTGCATGGCAACAAACTTTTCACACAAGTGCGCTTGCTACGTCCCGGCCCGGCCACTTCTGCCAACGATCGTCGGAAACCTCGGTGTTTTCTGCCTCCGCTTGACCAAAAGCTGTCGTAACCCACGTTCTGGGGACGGCAGGCCGTCTGTCGCCTCCAACCTAACCCATCCCATCATCCGTCTCCTATGAGCCAAATCGTTCCCCTTATCTCCTCCGGTGTTGCCGGTCCCCTCGGCGTGCTGCACCTGCCACGCCTCTGGCTGAAGGCCTCCCTGGCTGCCGCTGGCAAGCTGCATGCCGACTATCCGGCCTGCGGCAAAGGTTACGATGGCATGACCCTCGGCGCCCTCGGCATCAAGGAAGATGAGTTCCTCGCCTTCATCGCCACCAAGCCCACCTACGTCCAGCTCGAAGCCTGGGTGAAAGCCTACCCTGGCGTGAACCTCACCAAGGCCAATCTCTACAAGCATAACCAGGCCATCCTCGGCTACATCCACGGCGACGACATCCGCAAGACCATCCTCGACGCCGCTGGCGTGAGCGATGAAACCGGTGTCAACCCCGGTGCCGTGGACCTCAACAACCTCGACGACTGGCAGACCCTCTGGGCCGCCGAGATCAAATAAATCTCGCCACCGCGCATCCCTTCCTTTAAGCCTCAGGGCACCCGTGGCATCGCCACTGGCCACCCTGGGGCTTATTTTTTGGCAGGTGCCTTTTTCTTGCCGCCACCCTGTGGCACCACCTTCACCGCATCCGCCGGGATGGGGGCAGACTCGGCTTTCAGGATCGGCAGATCCGCCGGCAGATGCTGAACAAAGAAGTCCTTGTACTGGATCTTCATGGGCGGGCCCACGTGCACCTGCACGGCGATCACGCCCTCCAGCGCCCGGCCTTTTTCATCCAGGTCCACCACGTCCACCGTCGGCACACCATCGATCCAGTGGCGGTGATGGTTCCCCTCCACCCGCACGCGGTAGTCATGCCACTCGCCGCCGGGGAACTTCTGCACGGGCATCTTGCCCACCACCCAGGGCTGGCCCTGCGGATCGATGACCACCTTCTCCCCCGTGTGCGCCAGGATGCGGCGGCCCCGCTCCTCATACAGCATGCCGTTGTAGTCAGGGTTCTTTGGCACCACATCGCACTGGTAGCCCGTCACCACCCACTCGCCCAGGTCCGGCCGTTCCTGGCCCCGGTATTGCAGGCCGCTGTTGCCATCCGGCGTCACTTTCACCTTCACCCGCAGCTCGAAGTTTTTCACCTTCCCGGCCTTCCAGGTGATGAACCGGTTGTAGTCCAGCTTGCCATCCGCCACACCGGTCAGGCAGCCGTCTTCCACCGACCAGTACTTGTCACTGCCCTGCCAGCCCGTGAGGTCCTTGCCATTGAAGATGGCGACAAAGCCCTCCGGCGGCACCGGCTCAACCGCAGCCAGTGAAAAGATAGCCGTCAGGGACAGGGAGAGCAAAAGTAGGCGGATCATGGATGCAACACAAACGCTCCCCGCCGCCCCATGTTGCACACCATCACCACAGCTCCATCTGCCCGCCGCGTTCACGCGGTCGCCGGAATGCCGCCGCATTCACTTCGGGCCGCCGATGCAGCATCCCGGCACGTTTCAGCGAGACCTTGAATATCTGCGCAATCTGCTCGGACCACACGCCCACGCCTTTCAGCCGCTTGCCGAATTCCGGGTGCGAAAGCGTACGCCCCTGCGTTTCCTCGATCCTGCCCAGCACCTTGTCCTTCATCCCAGGGAAATGCACCTCCAGCCAGGCGGCAAACACCTCCTTCACGCTGAAGGGTAGCCGCACCACCGTGTATCCCGCGAACTGCGCCCCCGCCTCCCGTGCTGCCTCCAGGATGGCCGGGATCTCGCTGTCGTTCAGCCCCGGAATCATGGGGGCCACGGAGACTCCCACGGGAATCCCCTGCCCCGCCAGGGCGCGGATCGCCTCCAGTCGCATCTTCGGAGAGGAGGCGCGTGGCTCCAGCTTCCGCGCCAGTTCCGCATCCAGCGTGGTGATGGAAATGTAAGCCGCCGTGGCCTGGTGGCGGGCCAGTTCACCCAGGTGATCCAAGTCACGGGTGATGAGGTGGTTCTTCGTGATCATCACCACCGGGTGCCTGCACTCCGCCAGCACAGCCAGGCAACCGCGTGTGATCTCCAGCCGCTTTTCCGCAGGCTGATAGCAGTCCGTCACCCCGCTCAGCGACAGACGCTCCGGCACATACTTGTCCCGCGCCAGTTCCGCCCGCAGCAGCGCCGGGGCCTCCGTCTTCACCATGATGCGCGACTCAAAATCCACCCCGGCAGAAAAGCCCAGCCACTCATGCGTGGGCCGTGCATAACAATAAGCGCAACCATGCTCGCAGCCCCGGTACGGATTCAGGCTGGCCTCAAACGGCAGGTCCGGGCTGCTGTGCCGGCTGATGATGGTGCTGGAGTGGTCATGGAAGAACTTCGTCACCACCTTCTCCGGCTCCTCGCCCGGATCATAGGTCATCTGCAGGGCGGAGAACCGCTGCTCTGTATTCGCAGCCGCCCCACGTCCACGCGGACGGTTGACCGGCAAATCATCTGTTCTCATGAACACATGATTCCCGAAATCTTTTCCAATGCAAGCTTTTCGAAAACAGCCCCTAGCCCACACGGGCGGAGGCTGCCCTGCCACGCCTACTTCTTCTTCAGGATGACATCACCCAGGCTGAACATCGGGCCATAGATCGCATAGATGAGGAAACCCACCATCACCCCGAGGATGAGCATCGTCAGCGGCTCGATCAGCTTGTCCAGCGAGGCCGCCATGTTGTCCAGCTCCTCCTCATAGTCATCGGCGATCTCCGCCAGCATCTCCGTGCCGGAGCCCGTTTCCGAGGCCAACTCAATGAGGCCGCAGAGGTTGCGTCCATCCGAGCCTAACCAATGAGATTCCATGAGGAATCCCTCATGCAGCGTGCGCCCCACGCTGATGTGGTCGCGCAGGCGGTTGAAGAACTCCTTGTAATGATAGTGCCAGGTGGCGGAGGAGGTGATCTCCAGCGCACTGGTGAGGCGCACATTGGATTCCGTGAGCATGGCCAGCGTGCGAAAGCCTGCGGCCGAGGCCGACTTGCGCACCAGCATCCCCACCACGGGCAGCTTCAGCACCAGGTCCTGCACCCAGCGCTGAGCCAGGATCTTGTTGAAGTTCGAAAACAAAACATACAGCCCCACCAGCGGGGCCGCCGCCATGTAGGGCTTGTGGATGAACAGGTCCGAAAGCGCAATCAGCGCCTTCGTGGCAAAGGGCAGGTCCGCATTGAAGCTTGTGAACAGCTTGGACATCGCCGGCACCAGCGTGAAGCTCATGAGGATCACCACCACCACGCCCATCACCATCACCACCCCGGGATAGATCATCGCACCCTTCAGCTTCTTCAGCGTCTTCGATGACTTCTTCTGCGCCACGCCGATGCGCTTGCACACTCGGGCGAGCTGCCCCGCCTCCTCCCCGGCGATGACCAGGGACAGAATGTCCTCCGAGAAAAGATCCCGAAAGCGGGAGATCGCATCGCTGAATTTCTCCCCCATCGAAATGGCATGGATCACATCCGCGATCATGCCCTTGTAGCGGGCGGAGACCACACGGTTCACCTGCAGGCGCAGGCTCTTGGTCATGCTGATATTGCGTTCCAGGCATCGGCCCAGGCCGGAAAAAAAGGCTCCGCAATCTTCGGATCCCCCCTTGGGCGATGTCAGCCGCTGCAGCTTCTCATCGGGACCCGTGATGTCCTCAATCGAGGCCGTCTCATTCGGTGCGATGCCGCAGCCGATCAGCGCCTTCTCATGCGTGTCAGTATCCACCATGGAGATGGATTTGTGCCCGGTGTTGACATTGGTGATGGTGACTTTCTTCAGCATGAGCGTGGATGGGAAATCAGGGATTCAGCGCGCCCGTGCGCAGGCTGGCTGGCAGGCTGGGTCGGTAGGCCGTGAGAGTGAAGGTGGCCCCCTCCAGCTCCTTCTTCGGATCGGAAGAAACATTCACCGTCGCCGTGATGGCGGCAGCTTGCAGTCTGCCCAGGCCCTCAGGCGTGGTGGTGCCGGTCTCGATGAGGTAAGGCGTGCTGTTGATGGCCTCATTCAGCAGGGCACTGTAGTTCTGGCTGGGCATCACCGCGCCGATGTTCGTCGCATCCTTGCTGCCCGCAGGACTGAGGCCCAGCTGCCACAGCCGCACCATGTTTTCCTGATAATTGCGGGTGATGGAGACGCGCCATGCCAGCTCCTCCTGCACCATCAGGGAGCTGGCCAGACTGGCCGCCGCCGCCATGCCCACAGAGATCACAGCCCCGGCTGCCAACACCTCAATGAGGGTGTAGCCACGGCGCAGCATCTGGAGAGAATGGCATTTCATAAGTTGTTAGGGAAAAACGGCAGAAAGTAGGACTCCAGCCAGGCCTCGCGCGGCAGGAGGGATTCATAGCTGGCCCCCACGACTGGCAGCGTGGGCACGGCGCTGTCCGATTGCAGGATGAGGCGATCACTGCGCGGGCCAGTGAAAATATTGCGCCAGACAGACCAATTCGTCATGATTCCGCCGATCCAGCGGATGTCCGTCGTGGCATTGTCATGCAGATTCATCAGCACCGGGAAGCCTTCATTGATCAGCGTCATGCGCCAGCGCAGCTCGCGCCCCAAGATCGGATTGCCCGCCCAGGAAAGGATCAGCTCACGGGTGGTTAGGCCGGACTTCACCTTGGTGCCCAGGATCAGCCTGCGGTTGTTCTCATGCTGAAAGGCGATGTTGCGCACCGGCGAGCCAGCCCCCTGCACCAGCGTGACGATCACCGGGCTCATCGCCCCCGCCGCTTCATAAGCCGCCGCATTCGTCTGCCCGACAAAGACGATCTGGTCCACCACGCGGATGTCCTGGCGGATGTAAAGATGCTTCAGGTTCGGGTTCGCCAGATTCACATACATCGTTCGGAAGGGCACCTCAAAGCCGCCATTCGCATAATCCGGCGGCGGCACTGGCGGGGTCTGCGAGTCATACTTCGCCATCCAGTAAGGCCCGGTCGGCGGCAGGTTGTCCTTATACACCTCAATGTTCTCATACGCCCCTTTGCGCAGAGTGTGGGCCAGCGAGTTTTCCGGATTGTCCGCATTTTCGATGACGTTCAGGAAGCCGTCAAAGAGCTTGGTCGAAGCCTCCGTATCCGGCCCCAGCGAAGCCGGTACCACCGCCAAGTTTGAAGGCAGCAGCACCTTCCCGTCCAGCCCAGTGCCAGCCACTGGATACCGCGAAACAGCATCGTGCGACTGAATGTAGAGCGACTTCGTCAGAAACGGCAGGTCCACCTTGGAGGTGTTCTTCACAAA
Organism: Verrucomicrobiales bacterium; assembly: GCA_003453085.1. Taxonomy (GTDB): domain Bacteria; phylum Verrucomicrobiota; class Verrucomicrobiia; order Verrucomicrobiales; family Verrucomicrobiaceae; genus Prosthecobacter. Next base: position 64 of record DMMK01000326.1, on the reverse strand, counting down.
CAGCGATGGCGGGTGCCTCACCACTGTGCGCCCATGCACCTGGAAGGGCGACACATTCTTATAG
>DMMK01000446.1 GCA_003453085.1 Verrucomicrobiales bacterium | reverse complement strand
GGAGTCCGTCTGGGGGGCTCGGAGATGTGTAAAGGAGACAGGCCGGCGCAGACCGATGACTTTCAGCCCCATCAGCCGGTGGACCGGGTGTGCCGCGCAGTAGTGGGGGAGGTCCTTGCAAACCCCGCCATTGCCCTGCACCACGCAGTAATCGCCGATGCGCATGAACTGGTGGAATACCGCCCCGCCACCGATGAAAGTATTACTGCCTACCGTGATGTGACCCGCCAGCAGGCAGGCATTGGCCAGGATGTTTTTGTCCCCCATCACCACATCATGCGCCAGATGCGCCCCGGCCATGAGAAAATTGCCATCACCCATGCGGGTGAAACTTCCCGCCTTGCTCGCCCGGTGGATCGTTACGTGCTCGCGCAAAACATTGCCTGCCCCGAGGATCACCCCCGACTCCGTCTCCGGCTTGAATCCCAAGTCCTGAGGATCTCCGCCAATGATCGCCGCCCGGCCGATCACCGTGCCTGCGCCCATTTCCACATGGCCGACGATCTGGGCATGGGCCTCGATCCGGCAGCCTGCCGCGATCTTTGCTGGCCCATCCACAATCACATAGGGGCCAATCTCCGCAGTCGGGTCAATTTCGGCAGAAGGATGGATCAGGGCGGTCGGGTGGATCATTGGGCGTAGCAATGGCAGAAGGTCATCTATGAATCAACCCAGCAGAGGCAGGGTCCGCTTTTGCTGCGCGCTTTGATACGCCGTGTCCACGATCTGCTGGCCAATGCGGCTCACCTCCAGCGTCAGCGGCCCGATCAATGGCGATCCCGTCTCCAGGGAATGGATCAGGTGCTCGATCGGATTTCGGTTCGGCGCGGCGATCACATCCACAGGCACCGCATACCCCTCAGGCCGCGCCCGGGTCTGCACCCACAGCGTCTTCTCATAGTCATAGCAGGAGATCGTGCCCGCAGAACCCCGCAGGACAAAACCGCACTTCGGCTGTGGCTGGTGCGTCCAGGGATCCGTGAAAGTCCCCCAGCGGGTTTCCGTCTTGCTCAGCCCCTTCGCGTAACGGATCACCGTCACACTGTGCTCATCCACCTCTAGCCCGTTCGGGTGGTCCCAGGTGCAGGTCACCTCCTGCGGCACCTGGCTGCCCAAATGCCAGGTGCCCAGCGTGGCCCCGTATCCCATATAGTCCAGCAGCGATCCCCCGCCCTGCTCCCGGCTGTAAAACCAGCTCGCCGCCTTTTCCTCCGCCGTCGGCTCGTGCTCCGCCTTGTCCGCCCCATGGCACAGGGGCCCCCGGTTGCCCCCATGATGATGGAATTCCCCCACCTCGCCGATCAGCCCTTCCTGGATCAGCCGGTGCGCCGTCTGCTGCCCCGCATCCCACACCAGCGGCCAGTTCACCGCCAGCACCTTCCCCGTCGGCTGCATCGCCGCCACCATCGCATCCGCCTCCGCCAGCGAGGCTGCAAAGGGCTTCTCCATCAAAATGTGCACCCCATAGGGAGCCACCTTGGCCACCCACTCCCCGTGTCGCGAGGCCGCCGGGCACAGCACAACGATGTCCGGCTTCGTCGTCTCCAGGCAGGCGCGGTAGTCCGTGAAGACCTGATCCGCCCCCAGCCCGAAATTCGCCGCCGCCTCCGTCATTCGTTCCGGCTGCTCATCGCAAATGCCGACGATCTCCGCCGAAGGGTGCCCGAACGACTGCCGCAGCAGGTCGCCCATGTGAAAATGTTCAAAATTAATCCCTGCGATGCGCCAGCGTTTCATGGTTGAGTGTGAACAATCTGGGGAGAATCCCTCCAAGAGCAACCGCCCACTTTTCCCCAAAACCAGGCGCTGTTAATCCCATCAATTCACAGCTTATTCACAATCCTCAAACAACCGCTAAAACCCCCATTTTTCAGCCCCTCCTCAATCACCCCCTAGCCCAATGGGATTTAAGCGTCTTTTTAACCCACCCTCGGGTGTGGAACAGGCATTTCGCCATAGAGGAACGAAACGAATCCGTCACCGATGAAATTTCCTGCTCCCATCCCACCTTTCATTAGGTAGAAAGACGAAAAACACAATTAACCAATTCAAAACCAACGTTTTACGACGCGCAAATGAAAGAGCTATTAATCCCTCCGAAGTATCTGCCCAGCGGCAAAATCGCCTCTTTGCCCCTGCTCCGAAATGCAGGCTGTAAACTCAAAGTTTCATTTCTGGCAAATTGCAATATTGAGAACGATGCCAACTTTTCAGTCTAACCAACATTATTTTTTGGTAACTTTTCCCACTAAAAGCAGTAGCGGGAAAAAGCCGAAAAAGCCCGGTTGACAACAGTTTCTTCACAGCGGCTGTGGAGAAGGCTTTAAAGCAAGAAAAAAGCCAATCCTTTTGGGATTGGCTTCAAACGCAGGGCATCCTGAAAAAAGGCTTTTAGGCAAAGACGCTGGTGATCGGCTGTCCTTTGTCGGCAATCGTGAAGGGGCGCTTGCTGGGGCTGTAAATCACCTGATCCAGCGGCAGACCCAGCGCATAGGCGATGGTGGCGTTGAAATCAGCGATCTGCACCTTGTTCTCGGCCACTTCGCGGCCCTCCTTGTCGGTTTTGCCATAGGTCATGCCCCCGGCGATGCCT
>DMMK01000560.1 GCA_003453085.1 Verrucomicrobiales bacterium | reverse complement strand
TGGAGAACCCCCTCTTGCTCCATGAACGGACGATCCAAAGCCATTGATGCCCTGCGCGGGATCGCCGCCCTGTCCGTCGTCATCTACCACAGCCGAGAAATCAATTGGGTGGGCCTTTCCAGCATCTGGCAAAAGCATGGTCTTTCAGCGGATCTGAATGCTCTGCTGGGCTACGCATCCGCCCCGTTCTCCTTTGGGTTTGTGGCTGTGCCTCTGTTTTTCGTCATTAGCGGCTACTGCATTCACCGCCCCAATGTCATCCGACTGCAGGGTGATCCAGATCACTCGCTGAATCTCGGGGAGTATTGCAAACGCCGCCTTTGGAGGGTGTATCCGGTGCTGATCGCCGCCCTCTTCCTGACTCTGCTGCTAGACAGCTACACACGGGCGCACACCCCTGAAGACTACCGTCTGGGAGACAATTCCTGGCAGAGCTTCGTTCTCAACCTGCTAACGCTGCAAAACATTGCCTGCCCTCCTTACGGGAGCAACGGCCCGCTGTGGACGCTGGGCATGGAACTGCATTTCTATTTTCTTTATCCGCTGCTCTTCCATTCCACCAAAAAAGTGGGGGCGGCAAAAACGGTTACCAGTGTGTTTTTCATCAGCGTCGTCTGCATCGCCTGGCTAAAGATCACTGGCAGTCAGGCCACTGTTTTTCCCACTTACTGGTTCACCTGGGCCACCGGATTTCTGATCGCTGAATGCGACGCTGGCCGCTGCGCTTTCCGCCTTCCCAAACCACTGCTGGCCAGCATTTTGCTGACAGCAGTTGGTTGCGGACTTTGTCTGAAAAACGAGCGCCATCTGGCCGAGCCTTTTTTTGCGGTGGGATTTGGCGCCTTTGTCTGGTGGAGCCTTCGGCCGGGCAACCGAACCCTCTGGGAGAGCCCATTGGGTCGGATGGCCGCCATCATGGGCATCTTCAGCTATTCGCTCTACGCCATCCACCTACCCTTCCTGGTGTTTCTCAAGTCCTCCCTCCAGGGCGGAGCGAAGTCCGAGTCCATCGCAGTCCCCCTGGTTTTCTCTCTCCTCAGCATCCTCCTGGCTGCCGCCATGTTTTGGGCGGTCGAACGCTGGAGCCTACGCTTGCCAGGCAAATCAACACGGTAAGCTTGGTTTGAGCGTCTCTTTTGTGACACCCCCTCACTTCAGATGATCTTTTCCAATTATGAGGCCGGGCTTCGGCCACTTTTTTGCGAATCTAGCACAGCTTGGCGGTGCCGCTAAAATCAGTGAACTCAGGTAATGAGTGATCGCGTTAGTTTTCAATATTCTACGCAATTTTTTATCATCGGATGTTTTAGCAAACGAGCGGAAATGCATAAACGCACAACGTCGGGAAAGGAAGGCATGAAGACCTTCAGCCGTTTTACCACACCGACCCTAAGCAAGCAGTCAAAACAAACTCCTAAGTAAATAATTTATCACGGGATAATTTGGGTTATTTTACTAAATGTTATGCAAAAATATGTAAATGCCTGAAAAAAAATATGGTTGATATATAGGTTATATTCATCATCTATACACGTTCTTTCAAGCACCTGTTCCTTATGAAGTTACCCCTCAGATCTTTATTGTTTACCTGCATGGGAGCATTGGCTATTAGCCTTAATTCTCCAGTCTTTTCGGCAACTGGGGACCTGGATCTGGATTTCAATCCTCCTACAACTGGTACTGTGGGCAGCGCCATCGCCTGTTTACCGGATGGAAGCCTACTCTCCGCAGCTTACCAAACTGGGGGTCCGGGAGCATCTAAATTTCATATACAACGCCTAATAAACGGAATTCGGGATGAAAGCTTCGCTTTGACCAATGCGGACTCAGTCATCGCAGGAATCAATGTCCAAAACGACGGGAAAATCCTGATCCATGGATTTTTCTCTAACATTGGGACCGTAGAGCAGCGGCGGCTCGCACGTCTGCTGCCCACGGGCTCCCTCGATGCGAGTTTCGTTCCAGTGATTGATGCCCACATCAATCAGGTGGTCCTTCAGCCCGATGGAAAAATGCTGGTGGGGGGAAGCTTTAGCAATGTCAATGGCCAGGCCTGCGTGTCTTTAACGCGGTTGAATGATGACGGATCGACTGATGTCTCTTTCACATCCCCGCCCCTCACTTATTCCGGCCACCCGGAGATCTATCAAATGGTCGTTCAGCCCAACGGCAAGATCCTGATTGCAGGAAAGTTCACCGCCGTGGCCTCGACATCTCTAAGCGGAATCGCGCGTCTAAATGCAGACGGCTCTTTGGACTCCACCTTCAATCCCGGTGTCAATGTCAGCAGCCATATCCTGAAGTCCCTAGTGCTGCAGAGGGACGGAAAGGTCCTGATTGCATCCGACTCGACCTTGGGACTGGCATCCGTGCCTGGCCACACGGCTCAACTCAATGTCATTCGTCTGCTGGACACGGGTGCGGTAGATAGCTCTTTTGGCCTGATTGCCGATGGCACTGTTCACAATGTTGCTTTGCAGAGCGATGGAGGCATTTTGCTGGCTGGCAATTGGCAATACCTTAATTCCAACTACGACTACAATCAGGAATTCACCATCCCACGCAAAGTGGTGCGAGTGAATCCCGTGAATGGCATAACGGATACAACGTTCCAAATCCTTTCCGACCAAGGCTTTACAGGGATGTCATTGCAGGCGGACGGAAAGCTGTTGCTCTCGGGGCCTGCGGGATTGAACCGGCATGTCAACAGCACGCCCGCCACAGGCGGTCTCCTTCGAGTGGAGAACACCGCTTCCGAGAATCATTTCTGGATCCGGTCCGACATCAATGTTTTTTGGCAGCGCACGGGCACCGCGCCGGAGCCAAGCCATGTCACTTTTGAGGTATCGACGGATGGAAACCACTGGGAGCTCATTGGCACGGGGATCCGCAGTGGAGATGGCTGGGAATTGGGTCTGAGTAGCGGAAGAAAACTGCCGGCCGACTGTTTGGTTCGGGCACGTGCGCGCACTGTGGGAGGAGAGAAAAACCAGTCTTCGGGGCTGGAGGAGCGGATTGCTGCCCGAGGCCTCTTTAAGGGGATAGCCGCAGTAGCTGACCAAGAGTTTTCATCCAACCTTCCATCCATCATTACCGGGGCCACAGGACGGGTGGACACTGTTACAGCTGTGCAGGCCGACGGGAAGATCCTCCTCGGAGGGAGCTTTCCCGGAACGGGAGTACGCCTGATCCGCCTCAACCGGAGCGGGACACAGGATACCGGTTTCTCCTGCAATCTTGCCAGCGGGGACAAGATTCAGGTACTGATCGCCCAGCCAGATGGGAAAATCCTGATCGGAGGGACTTTCGGCACCGTTCATGGCGCGAGCAGAAAATCTGTGGCGAGACTGAATTCTGATGGCAGCTTGGACACTTCCTTTGGAGATCCCGGCATTTCCACGGGCATAGGTCCCGGTACAGGTCCCGGTAGTGTGTTCACGATGCTCCTCCAGCCGGATGGCAAAATCGTTGTGGGAGGCCACTTCTACTATGTGGGGTCAACTTACCGTTGGGCAATCGTCAGGCTGCTTCCGGACGGCACTCGGGACACCTCCTTTATGCCTCCAACCGATAGCAGCCCGTATGTGATGGCCCTTGCCTTGCAACCGGATGGAAAAATTCTTGTGGGCTGCGATGAATGGGAAGATGGTGTGATTCGCCGCGGTCTGGTCCGGTTGGAGGTCGATGGCTCATTGGATACCGCTTTCAATCCAGGAGTGGCAGGTGGCAACGCGATCGGGACAGAAGTTACGACGTTTTACTCCGGAGAGGTCCGTTCGATTGCCGTCCTGCCTGACAACAAGATTCTCATCGCGGGATACTTTCTAACGGTTGGGGGCACACCGCGGGCTAACATCGCATTGCTAACTGAAGACGGCGATCTGGTGTCGAATTTCAATGTAGGCAGGCATTTTTCTCGCCCTGCCTATGCCGGAGAGCCTCCACAAGACAATGTGAATGTGCAGAGCATGGCTGTCCAGACGGATGGAAAGGTGATTTTGGCGGGAGAGTTCAGGTTTCATCGTCAGTTCCGCTACCCGGCGCAAGATGGAGAACCTGCAGAGGTTGTCGACGACCCGGAAATCTGGGGCCTGTACCGTTTTGATACCAATGGGGTGCCGGATGCGACCTTCAGAGCCGACCTGTTTGGGCAGGTGAGCTACTACTCAAATGTCTCACTGCTGAATAACGGCCAAGTCCTGACGAGCCCGCCAGCCATCTACAGCAATCAAAGCCCTTTGCGTCAAATGGCAGTCACGTCCCCGGACCACATCCAATGGATACGCCAGGGTACCCATCATGAAGCGCAAAGAGTCACCTTTGAACACTCGGCAGATCGCAGTACATGGACATCCGTGGGCAACGGAGAGCGCATTTCCGGTGGCTGGGAATGGAATGGGGCATCTCTGCCAGTTGCCGGGTGGATCCGTGCCCGCGCTGAAGTGATCACGTCCAATTCGGGCAATGTACAGGAACGAATCCTGAGGTATCCCGCCACAGTCATGACCGTCTCAGGAAACAGTGTGCCGATTCAAAACGGTGCTTTCTGGACTTCCTCAGGGGATCATACCGAATTTCTTATTGCCTCCGGGCCCCTGGTGACGACGACTCGCACCTACACGATCCAGAACACTGGCAGCCACCCGCTGGAAATTTCAGAGATCAATCTCGAAGGGGTGAGTGCGGACGCATTTTCCGTTTCAGGCATTACCTTACCTGCCACCGTCGCAGTCAGTGCCACACAAACGTTCACCATCACCTTTTCTCCCCCCGGTTATAGTAACCATTCTGCAACGGTTGCCATTGAGAGCAATGGGTCGAGCCCCAATCCGTACACTTTTGCCATTCTAGGCAAGGTGGACTCCAGCAGCATCGAGGTTACCAGCTGGCGCCCAGTCTTTGCTGGAAGCACCGCCTATGATCCGGCGAACGGGACTGATTTTGGACCGCTGTCCGTGATCGATGGTAAACAGATTTCCTATGTCATTTCCAACTCGGGCAGTCAGCCGTTAACGATTTCGTCTGTTACCGTCACGGGCCAGCACGCCTCCGACTTCCAGATTGAGGGACTAACATTCCCGCTCACCCTCTACCCTCAGGACAAGGCGGTGATGAAGATACGCGCCCTGCCAGGGGGCCTAGGGCACAGGTATGCCACAATCACGATCAACAATAATCATCCTGTTCTCGGCACCTTCGACTTTAACGTCAGGGCCTTCGGGTCTGTGCCGCGCCTGAGCATCTCTGGCAACAGCCTGGTGATCAATGACGGGGACACCAGCCCCGGCTTGGCGGACCACACGACTTTTGTGAGTACGAATGAAGGCAGTTCCTCAACCCGGACGTTCACCGCAGCCAATGTCGGCAATGCCGACTACCTCACCATCAGCAACGTTCAGATCACCGGCCCGGCTGCAGGCGACTTCGCCATCGGCTGGACCTCGGCTTATTTGGCCCATGCCGGTCATGAGAACGCCCTAACTTCGTCCAAGGATCTGGTCGTGACATTCACGCCTAGCAAGTATGGATGGCGCAAGGCCACGCTGACTTTCACCACCAATGAACCCGGCAACAATCAGTACAGTTTCGACGTCCAGGGACTGGGGCTCTTTCGGAGATTGGAGGTCATCGGCAACGGCTCCGTCATCACGGATGGCAGCACCACACCGAATCTGACGGATGGAACAAATCTTGGGAGCACGGTGACGAGCCAGACTGCCGAGAGGATGTTCACTGTCCGCAACGGAGCCAACATCTCTGTCAATGTCACCGGCTTGAGTCTTACCGGCACAGGGGCTGGCAGTTTCACGGCAAAGAACATGGACGACAGTGCTCTGAGTTGGCCGGTAGCTTTGGATGAGGGAGAATCCCTGCCGATAAAAGTCTCCTTCACACCGTCCTCTGTGGGCACCTACAGCGCCGAACTGACGGTCACCCACGACAATCCTGACACAGGGAATCTTGGTTATGATTTTGATCTCTTGGGTGAAGGTGTGACACTCGGGGCCGTGGAAACAGCCTTCAATCCCGGCATCGCGAGCGGGACTAGCTACACCGTATCGGCCATTGCCACCCAGGCTGATGGCAAGATCCTCATCGGAGGAAACTTCAACGGCCTCGTGGCGGGTACCACCCGGAGTCGCATGGCTAGGTTGAATTCCGGTGGAACCTTGGATTCCTCCTTTGATCCTAAGCCTAACAATCTGGTCAATGCCATCGCGGTTCAGCGGGACGGGAAAATCGTGATTGGCGGCACATTCACCACACTGCAGCCCAATGGAGCGGCCACCACGACTGCGCGCCTCCGCATCGCACGTCTGAACACCGACGGCACGCTGGACACAGCCTTTAACCCAGGTATCAGCAACGGGGCAGTAAGCGCCCTGGCAATCCAGTCGGACGGGAAGATCCTGGTCGCGGGCACCTTTACCGGGACGGTCGGCGGCACCGCCCGTCCGCGCCTCGCCCGTCTGAATACCGATGGCACTCTGGACACGACCTTCAATGCCGATATCCGCAATGGGGTGGTCAACTGTATCGCGCTGGATGGCAACGGTAATATCCTGGCGGGTGGCACCTTCACATCGGTGGCGGGTGTGACCACCATCAGCCGCATCAGTCGTTTTAACTCGTGGGATGGCACACGTGATACGGGATTCACCGTCACGACCGCAGGCGGCACCACAGCCGTCAGCGCACTGGCCGTGCAGCCGGACGGGCAGGTTCTGATCGGCGGAGTGTTCACCACGATCAATGGAACCACCCGTAACCGCATCGCCCGTGTCAGCAGCAGCGGCGTCCTCGACAGCGGTTTCAACCCGAATGCCAATACCGGCACAGTGGAAAGCATCGTTTTACAAACCGATGGCCAGATCCTTTTCGGCGGCACCTTCACCCAAATCGGCGGGACGGTTCGCAACCGCCTTGCCCGTGTGACGGCAGCAGGAGCTCTGGACAGTTTCAATCCGAACATGGGCGGTGCTGTGGAAGGCATTGTGGTCCAGAATGACGGAAAGGTGCTGGT
>DMMK01000413.1 GCA_003453085.1 Verrucomicrobiales bacterium | reverse complement strand
CCCCCGCCTTAAGTTTATGAACGCCGTTCAAGCGCGAACCAAAGCCGAACGGCGTTCGTTCGTTTAACTGACAACCTGCATGATTTCCTTCCCCCCAAGTTCAGCCGCCACCCGGCTGGGATTCGTCGCCCTCATCTGTCTCGCTACTGCCCTGCCATCCTGCAAACCGCTGGATGAGGTAGAGCCTATCACGGAATCTCGCGAGCTTTCTCAATATGCCCGCAAACAGTTGGTGGACATTTCCAGCGCCGACCGCTTTTACGATCAGGCCGAACCAGCTGAAGATCCCAATGCGCCGCAGCAGCATCCTCTACTCTGGGTCACCCCGGAAGGCTGGACGGAAAAGCCCTCCTCCCAGATGCGCCTGATTGACTTCAGCTTTGGCCCGAACGGGGAAGGAGAGTGCTACCTCGCAGCCTTGCCCGGCCCTGCGGGTGGGCTTGCAGCCAACATTAACCGCTGGCGCAGCCAGATCGGTGCCCCGGCCTTGACCGATGAAGAAATCGACAAGCTGCCGCGCAAAAACTTCCTCGGAGGCCCCGCCCATTTTGTCAGCGTGGATGGCAGCTTCAAAGGCATGGGTGATGAGGCCTCGGCCAAGCAGGATTACCGGCTGCTCGGCCTCATTCATCAGGCCAGCGAACTCACCCTGTTCATCAAGATGACCGGCCCGAAAGCCCTGGTCGAAGAACATGCGGCCAAGTTCGATGCTTTCTGCCAGTCCGTTCAGTTCCGCAAAAAGGCGGAAAAGATTCCCTCACACTGATCTGCGCCCCTTTTCACTGCTGAAACGTCATTTCTTTGCCCCTTCCTCATACCGTGTCTGCCCCCGCTTCCATTCCCTCGCGTGTCATCGCCTTTTTCAGTTCCTTCGGCTTGGCCGCCGTCGTGCTGTCCCTGCTGCTGCTGCTGACTTTCCTCGGCACGCTGGAGCAGGCTGAATACGGCCTTGTGGCCAGCCAGGAGCGTTACTTTGAATCCGTGTTTGTGGACCGCATTGACATCGGGGCTTGCTGGCGCGCTCTGGCATTCGACCACTACTGGGACATCGGCAATATCGTCCTGCCCGTGAACATTTTGCCCGGCGGTTATCTGCTGATGGCCATCCTGTTTGTGAACATGTTCCTGGGCGGCCTCATCCGCATCCGCAAATCCCCTCGCACGATCGGTGTCGTCATCTCCCACTTCGCCATCCTGTTCATGATCGCCGCCGGGGCGGTGACCTATCACTTTGCCAAGGAAGGCATCCTCAATCTCACCGAGGGCCAGACCCACGACGAGTTCCAGAGCTTCCACGAGCGTGTCATCGAGATCGAAGCCGTCAAACCTACTGGGGAACGGCGCACCGCCTTGGTGATTGATCAGCGTCTGTTCACTGATCTTGGCAACAGCAGCGACCACGGCAAGGCCCGCACCTTCACCCACGAAAGCCTGCCTTTCGATCTCGTCATCACCAACTGGAAACAGCATGCCGAGCCCAAGCGCGCCACCGACGTCACCCGTGGCGATGCCGTGGATGGTTACTTCATCCAGGCTCTCTCCCGCAACGATCCTCGTACAGGCCAGTTGCTGGCAGATGAAGCCCTCTCCCAGGCTTGCATCGTTATCGCGAAGGACAAGAAGACCGGAGCCGAACAAAAGGGCATCCTCTGGGAATATGCCGCAGCACCCTGGACCGCCACCTTTGGCGACCAGAAATATCTCATCAACATTGGCCGTCGCAGCTACCGTCTCCCCTTCGCCATCCGTCTGGATCACACCGAACAGGAAAAACATCCCGGCACCGAACGTGCCCGCCGCTTCACCAGCAAGGTCACCAAGCTGCATGGCCAGCGAGAGGAAAAGCGCGTGATCACTATGAACGAGCCCGTGCGTGGAGAAGGGTATGCCCTCTTCCAGTCCAGCTTTGACGACGGCTCAGGAAACAGCAGTGGTGGGGTCAAACGTTCCGGCTTTCAGGTGGTGGAAAACCCCTCCGATCACTGGCCTCTCATCTCCTGCATCATCGTTTCCGTCGGCCTCCTCATCCACTTCATGATGATGCTCTCCCGCGCCATGAAATGGAATCCCTGGATCGCCGTCACCAACACGCTTCTCATCGTCACGGCAGGCTTCGTCATTGCCTACTGGAAGCTCTAAATTTCTTCCCCCCCTCGAACTGTATGTCCACTTTCCATTCTTTCCGCGTGCTGATGGCGTCCTCGCTGCTCGCCATCGCCTCGGTGGCCCCGGCCAAGGAACTCCCGTCGCTGGATCTCTTCCGGGATCCTGAGCTCACCAAGCTCTTTGAATCCCTCCCCGTACAGGAAGGGGGGCGCATCAAGCCGTTCCTGAAGATGGCCAATGTTCGCCTGCAGGGATCCCTGGCTTCGCAAAGCATTTGGCTCACCGACAGCGGTAAAGGAGAGGGCAAACCCTTGCTAGATCCTGTCACTCAAAAGCCACTCGTTACGGAGTCTGGCAAGCCCATCAAGCTGACCTCTGTCCAGTGGCTCCTCATGAGCTGGTTCCGCCCGGATATCGGCCGCATCGTGCCTTTGTTTATGGTGGACAACTCTTCCGCCGTTGCAGAATTGGGACTCGATACCCATGGCAAACGCTCCCAATACACCTTCCAGGAAATCGAGCCTGCCCGTGAACTGCTGATGCAGAAGATGACGGAGTATCGGCAGATTCCGGCCAAGGAACAAACACCGGTGCAGCGCATCATCGTCGAACTGGCCGCCAAGTATCTGGACTATGACATGATCATGGGCCACTTCGATTTCATCCGCTCACCCGTCGGTGAAAATGCGGACAAGTTGCCAGCGGACATTCCTCAGCCTTTGCGCCTTTCTAAGAGCCTGCCTGCCGTGGCCAAGGCTCTCACCAGCGGCGGCCCGCCGATGCAGGTCCCATGGTTCCGCGACTTTGCCCAGAGCGCTTTAGGAGCCATGATGAGCGGCAATCCTGAAGGCCAGTTGCGTATCTTTCCTCCAGCCGACAAAGCCATTGAAATCTGGTACGGCCCCGGAGAAATGATCTTCGGCACTGTCAATGGCAGCGTCAATCCTTCCGAAGAGCAGCTTCAATGGCTGGGACTTTATGAAGACCTGTATCTGGCCCTCCCAGATGCCGCCAAATTCAAATCTGTTGCGCAAACTCTTGTGACTAAGATTCAGTCCGCAGCCCAGGCGCGTGGCGAAGGCCAGTTTGTGAAGCTGGAGATTCACTCCATTAAGGGTGACTACTTTTTCTACGCCCAGTGGATTTTTGTGGTGGGCCTGATCGGCGTGGGTTTCACCTGGGTTTCTCCAGGCTCCAAAATGGACAAGGCCGCGCGCGGCTTTGCGTGGCTGTTCCTCGGCGCAGCCACCCTCATGGCGGTGACCGGTGTCATCCTGCGCTGCATCATCATGCAGCGGCCCCCCATCGCCACCCTCTATGAAACCATCCTTTTCATTGGTGCCTCATGCGCGCTGTTCGGCCTGATCTCTGAATGGATTTCAAAACGTGGATTGGGATTTTTCATTGCAGGCTTGGCAGGCGGGGGCTGCATGTTTTTGGCCATCCAGTTTGATACCGCCGATGCCACCGACAACCTCCAGCAGCTCCAGGCCGTGTTGATCACCAATTTCTGGCTCTCCACCCACGTGCCCATCATCAATCTTGGGTATGCCGCCTGCATGGTCGCCACCCTCATTTCCTGCAAATACTTCATTCAGCGGATCTTCCGTCAGGTGACCACCGGCGATGACGAGGCCCGTTTCATGACCCGCACGGCCTACGGTTTTGTTTGCTTCGGCCTGCTGCTCTCTCTTGTCGGTACTGTCCTCGGCGGCATCTGGGCGAACTATAGCTGGGGCCGCTTTTGGGGCTGGGATCCCAAGGAAAACGGCGCCCTCATGATCGTGCTCATGTGCCTCGTCATCCTGCACGCCCGTTTGGGCGGCTACATCCGCGAGATCGGCATGCACTGCTGCAACCTCATCCTCGGCTGCATCGTCATCTTTTCCTGGTTCGGTGTGAATCAGCTCGGCGTCGGTCTTCATGCCTACGGTTTCACCGACGGCACTTGGCCGAAGATCTACGCCTTTTGGGGCAGCCAGCTTGTGCTGCTGGCCTATGGACTGATCCTGGCCTTCCTGGAAAGCAAGAAGCCGTCTGCCAGCAAGACTGTCGAAGCCTGAACTTGGCCACCTTCGTCCTGAAAGCCGCCGACAAGCGGCATCATCAGTGCACGGCCATGCCCCGTCCTTTAGCCAAATTCTTCTCATGAACATTCCTCTCGAAGACCTTTTTAATGATGTGCTCAACAAAGCCCAGCGGGGACTTGGCTACACCACCGATGCCCTGGCGGACAAAATCGGCATCACGGCCGCCGCCATTGAGGCCACCAAGGCCGGGGCTACGGATGCTGCCAATCTCCTGAAGCTCGCCGCCGCCCTCGGCCTGCACGGCCCGGCTCTCGCAGAAATGTCCGACCACGCCTGGCATCCAGAACCCGTGGAGGTGGAGGGCCTCGCCCAGTTCAACACCACCTTCCATGACATGACGGTCAATGCCTACTTGGTCTGGGATCCGGCCAGCAAGGAAGCCGCCGCCTTTGACACCGGGGCCACGGCCGAGCCGATGGTCGAGAAAATTCACGAGCTAGGCCTCACGCTCCGTTATCTGTTCCTCACCCACACCCATCCGGATCATGTGGCCGATATCGCGACGCTGCAGGCCCCCAGCATCCTCATCAGCGAGCTGGAACCACATCCCGAGGCCCAGTCCTTCACACCCGGTAGCCAGTGGCAGCTCGGCAGCCTACGCATCTCCTCCCGTACCACCTGTGGGCATTCCAAAGGCGGCACCACCTATGTGATCGAAGGCTTGTCCAGGCCCGTCGCCATCGTTGGCGATGCCTTGTTTGCCAGTTCCATGGGCGGTGGCCAGGTGTCTTATGCAGACGCCCTAGCGACCAACCGCAGCCAGATCTTCACGCTCGCCGATACGACGGTCGTCTGCCCCGGACACGGCCCCATGACCAGTGTGGGTGAGGAAAAGCAGCACAATCCTTTTTACCCCGAGTTCAAGTAACTGACACAGCCTGGGCAGATGCTTGACAAGGAACCCGGATGCACCCCGGTCGGGTCCTTCTGCGCCCATCGCACAAGAGGCTCGCAAGTTTGCGCTCGACTCCACGTTGCACTCTGGCTACACCAACCTTCCATGAAGAAACTCATCGCCCCCATCCTCACGCTCGTGCTCACCACGGGCCTCTATTTCGCCCAGGCTGCGGAGACGACGGCCAAGCCCTTGCGCGTCCTCATCGTCGCAGGCGGCTGCTGCCACGACTACGAAAAGCAGCAGTCCATTCTAAAGGAAGGCATCGAGTCCCGCCTCAATGCCGTGGTGGATGTAGCCTTCAATCCCGACAAGACCACCAAGGCCACCTTTGAGATCTATAAAGCCAAAGACTGGGCCAAGGATTTCGACGTCATCATTCATGACGAATGCTCCGCCGATGTCACGGATCCCGCCTACGTGGCCAACATCCTCGATGCTCACAAGGCAGGCGTTCCGGCTATCAACCTTCACTGCGCCATGCACAGCTATCGCTGGGGCAATTTCAAGGAACCCGTGAAAGCAGGCGGCGACAATGCTGGCTGGTATGAGTTCATCGGCCTCCAATCCACCGGCCACGGCCCGCAGTCGCCCATTGACATCAGCTTCACCGACGCTGGCCACCCCATCACCAAAGGTCTGGAAAACTGGACCACGATCAATGAGGAGCTGTACAACAACATCCAGATGCTGGGTGCCAAGCCCCTCGCCAGCGGCCGCCAGATGCAGATGCCCCGCGTGAAAAAAGGTGAGAAGGCCGATCCGGATGCCAAGGCCACCGAAGCCAAGGCCGTCGTCGCCTGGACCAACGAGTTCGGCCCGAAGAAGACCCGCGTCTTCAGCACCACCATCGGACATAACAACGACACGGTGGCCGATGCCCGTTACCTCAACCTGATCACCCGCGCCCTTCTCTGGACTACCGGCAAGCTGTCCGAAGACGGCAGCCCTGCGGCAGGTTACACGAAGTAAAACCGATCAGCGAATTTCAAACGCGTCAGCGCCCCGTGCGTTGGCGCGTTTTTTGTTAGGGGTCAATGAGGTAACAATGTCAGAGGACCGGACTGTCATGCGAACGAGGCCGAGGCGTGAGGCGAGACTTTTTGACAGGATTAATCAGATCGCAGGATTCACAGGATTTGCTTGATGGATGAAAAGGCTTTGAATGCTCTGCTGGTGTGTAGCCTTTAGGCGA
>DMMK01000187.1 GCA_003453085.1 Verrucomicrobiales bacterium | reverse complement strand
GGGGCGCCCCGGCTGGAGGGGCGCTTTCATCCGGGGGATTTTGCCTCTCTGGACTTGTGGCAAAAGATCACCAGCCAGGTGGTCGCCGTGGGGGATGTGGTGGAGCATGAATTGACCCGCGAGTTTGCCTCGCGCTTTGAGCCCCTCGGCCTCCGGTCCTTTGCCGTGGCCCCTTTTTCCAATTCCGGCCCCGTGCGCACGCTCCTGGCTGCGGGCTCGGCCCGGCCCCGGAACTGGCGTGAGGATGAGCTACGGCTTCTGGACAACGTCGTCAGCCGGGTGCGGCCGCTGGTGGAGCAGGCCCGGGCCGCGCTGGACGTGCAAATCCGTGGCGAGCGCATGCAGCTCCTTTCAGAAACTCTGGCCCAGCTTCTAGGCGCTCGGAATCCGGAGACGGTGGTGCGGGAACTCTTTGCCAAGGTGACGATGCACCTGCGGGCGGATACTTATTTTAACTTCATGGTCACGCCTGCGGGTGATGCGCTGGAGCTGCATTCCTGTGCGGGCATTGATGAAGAGACGGCCCGGGCCATGCACCGGCTGAACTTTGGCCAGGCGGTCTGCGGCACCGTCGCCCAGACCTGTCAGAGCATCGTCGCCAATGACATCCAGAACAGCGATTACGACAAGGCGGACCTGGTGCGCGGCCTCGGCATCCAGACTTATGCCTGCAATCCGCTGATCGCTGGTGGCGAGCTTTTGGGCACCCTCTCCTTTGCCAGCCGGGTGCGCACGCATTTCGATGACGAGGAACTGAAGTTTATCCGCATTGTCACCCATTCCGCCGCCCTCGTACTGGAGCAGCTCAAGTCTTCGGAAGCCCGCCAGCGGCTGGCTTCCATCGTCACCTCTTCGGACGATGCCATCATCAGCAAGAATCTGGATGGCATCATCACGAGCTGGAACTTGGGTGCGCAGCGCATGTTTGGTTATTCGGCGGATGAGATGATCGGCCAACCGATCACCCTGCTGGTGCCCGCAGACCGGCATGATGAGGAGCCGGCCATTCTGCAGCGTATCCGTCGTGGTGAGTACATCCATCATTATGAGACGGTGCGGCAGCGCAAGGATGGCGGCTTGGTGGACATTTCGCTGACCATCTCTCCCATCAAGGATGCCGAAGGGCGCATCATCGGGGCCTCCAAGATCGGCCGCGACATCACGGAGCGAAGAAAGAACGAGCTCGAACTCGTGCGGCGGGAGCAGCTCTACCGCAGCATTGGCGAGTCCATCAACTATGGCATCTGGGTCTGCGATGCCGAAGGCCGGAGCGTTTACACCAGCGAATCCTTTCTCAAGCTGGTCGGCATCACCCAAGAACAGTGCGCCAATGATGGCTGGAGCGCGGTGCTGCATCCCGATGATGCGGAGTCCACCCTGGCCGAGTGGCAGGAGGTCTGCCGACAGGGCGGCATTTGGGAAAAGGAGTTGCGGTACAAAGGTGTGGACGGCCAGTGGCACCCAGTGCTGTCGCGGGGCATTCCCATTCGCAATCCGAAGGGGGAGATCGTGCAGTGGGCGGGGATCAACCTCGACATTTCAACCTTCAAGAAAACGGAAGAGGCGTTGCGCCAGCAGTCCCAGATCCTGGCCGTGCTGAACCACGTTAGCAGCTCACTGGTGGCCGAAAGGAACCTGGAGAAAATCGTGCAGAGCGTCACCGATGCCAGCCGTGAAATCAGCGGGGCGCAGTTTGGGGCGTTCTTTTACAACGTCACCAACGACAAGGGGGAGGCCTACACCCTTTACACCCTCTCGGGTGTTCCCAGGGAGGCCTTCGCCAAGTTCCCGATGCCCCGGAACACGGAGCTCTTTGGCCCGACCTTCCGGGGTGAAGGTGTGGTGAGGGTGGACGACGTATTGGCAGATCCAAGGTATGGAAAGAATGCGCCCTATCACGGCATGCCAGCGGGCCACCTGCCGGTGAGGAGCTACATGGCGGTGCCAGTCGTCTCCAGCTCCGGGCAGGTCATCGGTGGCATGTTCTTCGGGCATGCCGAACCCGGTGTGTTTACCGAGGCGACAGAAGGCCTCCTCATGGGCATGGCCGCGCAGGCCGCCATCGCCATTGACAATGCCGAGCTGTACACCTCCCTCCACCGTGAGCTGGAGCAGGTGAAACGGGTGGAAACCGCGCTACGGGCGAGCGAGCGGCGCTGGCGGGACATGGCCGAGGCGATGCCCCACTTGGTCTGGACCAGCGTGGCCGATGGGAGCTGGGATTTTGTGAGCCCGCAATGGTGCACCTACACCGGCAGGCGGGAGGAAGAGCAGCGCGGCCATGGCTGGGCGGAGGCCGTCCATCCCGAGGACAGGCAGGTGCTGGAAAAGGCCTGGAACGAAGCCGCCCACACCCGCAGCATTGTGGATGTGGAGGTGCGCATCCGCCGGGCAGACGGTCAATACCGCTGGTTCAAGACCCGGGCGATGCCGGTGATGGATGAGGCCGGGAACATCATCAAATGGTACGGGTCCAACACGGACATCGAAGACATCAAGCTTACGGACACCATCCTGCGCGAACGTGAAGCCCGCCTGTCCGCCATTTTTGCCCAGGCAGGCTCCGGCATTGTGCAGACCAATCTCGAAGGCGGCATCACCATGGTCAATGATGCCTACTGCGAGATCGTCGCCCGCACCCGCGATGAGCTGCTGGGCATGAATGTCCATGCCATTACCCATCCCGAGGACCGGACCCAGAACATGGCGGTTTTTGAGGCCATGATCAAAGGCGGCTCTTCCTTCATCATCGAGAAGCGGGATATCCTGCCGGACGGCACCTACGTGTGGGTGCGCAACAGCGTCGTCGGCATTCGCAACGGGTTGGGGGATGTCATCGCGGGACTCATCATCACCCAGGACATCACGGACAGCCGCGAGGCGGAAAATGCCCTGCGCGCCAGTGAGG
>DMMK01000726.1 GCA_003453085.1 Verrucomicrobiales bacterium | reverse complement strand
CTAGCAGATATGCACCGTTTGTTTCTCGCCCTCCTGGTGGCCGTTCTTTTTCCTGCCTGTGAATCCATGGATAAGGAGAAGGTGGTCATCACCGTCCACTCCCAGGGCAATGACATGGAATCACCGAAGACCATCTTCCGCCGCAACGTCAACGGCCGGACCATGATCTTTAAAATCATCCCTGAATTCAGCACCCAGAGCGTGTCCGCCATTCATCCTTTCCCGGCGGATGACGGCACCTACGGTGTGACCATGAAGCTGGATTTCAAAGGTACCCAGTCGCTGGACATCGTCACCCGCATGCGTCAGGGCGAAATCCTCATGACCATGGTGAACGGCACGGTCGTGGACCACGTCGTGATCGATCAACCTGTCTCCAACGGCATGTTCACCGTCTGGAGAGGCCTGTCCGAGGAACTGGTGGCCTTGCTTGAAGAGAAGCACCCCAGTATCACCGAGCTGAAATCTTCCTCCACCTTCCTGGAAATGACCCCTTCCACCCGCAAGGAAAAGAAAGAGTCCAAACGCAATGCCACACGGGATGCCAAGGTCAAAGAAGTCGAGGACAAACGCCGTGCCCGGGGTGAGTTCGATCCTGAAATCCCCGATGGCGATGTCGTTCCTCTTTCGGAACTGCTGAAAAGCTCCCGTTAAAGCGGGCCTGCTAGCGGGAGAGCGGCATGCCGAGCGATTGCAGCTCCTGCTCCAGCAGGCGTAGGTCCCAGCGGCCCACGCTGCCCAGGGCGCTGTGGATGAGCAGGCGCGTGCTGTCCGCATTGAAGATCAGGTGGCTTTCCCCCAGCCAGCCAAAGTGGGTGGGAAGGGTCAGGCGGGCCTTTTCCTGAAAGGTGGCCGCCTCCAGCAGGCGGATTTCCGTATCGCCCAGGGTGGCGATCCAGCGCCCATCCGGGCTCGGGGCCATGTTGTTGAGGCGCAGCTTCGGCGGCAGGCCGGACTGCTCTGTCCAGTCACGGGTGCGGAAGCAGCGGTTGCCGCCAGAGGTTTGTAGGATCAGCCGTTCGCCATCAGGGCTGGTGATGCCATTCATCACCGTGTCTTTTGGGCAGAGGGTATGGAGAACCTTGCCCTCTGGGACGGACCAGATGCGCGCACCAGGTTTCTGGTAGCTGGAGGTCATGATCCACTGGCCTTCGGGCGAGAGGACGGTGGCGAGAGTGCCTGGGTGCATCAGTTTCAGGGTCTGACGTGTTTCTGGCCATAGGACCAGGAACTGGCCTTGGCCGTTGTGGCTCAGCACCAGCTTTTGGCCATCCGTGCTTTGGCCACGGAGGAGGCAGCCTTTGCCCAGGAGGGGCGGTCCGGGGCTGCCCAGGGTGAGGTGGCCCAGGGGATGCCGTTGCAGGAGATAGGCCACCAGTTCATGATCCCAGCCGCACACCCACAGATGGCGGTCGTCGTGGGAAAACTGGGCACTCAGCCATTGGGCAGGAGCTTTGGAAAAGACGGCGGCGAGACGCCCTGCCTGGAAGTCCCACACGCGGCTGCATTCCTCATCCACCACGGCGGCCATCTGACCGTCGAGGCTGAAGGTGGCTGAGCCGAGGTTCTCCGTGTGGGGCTCTTCTTGGGGTGGGGACAGTAGGTCAAAGCAGCGCGGTCCCAGCAGCGGGTACGTTTCGGCCGCCCCACCCGCCAGCCCGGCGTGGAGTGTGTCACCTTTCGGGTTCCACCAGAGGGATGTGTGCGGGTCGTGATGGGTCTCAAGCCGCACGATTTCCTCGCCCCGCGCCGCATGCCACAGGCGCACATAGATGTCGCTGGCTGTGCTGCACAGCTCCTGGCTGCTAGGGCGGAAACTCACACGGATGGGGATGGCCTGATGGCCGCTGAGACGGTGCTTCAGGTGTCCGGCATCGTCCCAGATGTAGATGAAACGGTTCTCGCAGCCGGTGGCCAGCAGGTCGCCGCTCCAGTCCAGACTGGTGAGGGCCACAGGATGCTGGCAGGTGGCGGTCACCTGACCATCCTTGAGGGAGACAATTTTCAGCGTCCCGGTCTTCGGGGCGGCGATGGCCACGCGGGTGCCGTGGTCATCCAGCTTCGCCAGGGACTTGGACGAATATCCGGTTAGGCGTGCCAACTCGCGGCTGTCCGCCAGCTCTCTCACGACGAGGGTTTCTCCTTCCCAGTGCAGGCCGCAGCGACCGTCGGCACTGCGTGTGGGGTCAGGCGGCTGGGCTCCGGGCTGATTTTTTTCTAGGCGGCCCGGGGCATCAAATTCGGGCAGGGCTAGGCAGGCGATAGCTTCATTGCGGATTTCAGCCGCCGGGGCGATCTCCCAGGCCTCCCGGAGCGCCCTCAGGGCATCATTACGGCTGCCAGCGAGGCGTTGCTGGCGCAGCGTGCGTGCTTCGGAGATCAGCGCCGCGCGGTGCTCCCGCTGGGCCTGGTGATGGATGAAGGTGGCCGTGCCCGCCACCAGAGCCAGCAGCAGCAGGCCGATCACCGCCGTCATCGTGGCCATGATGGGGGAGCGGCGTGCCCAGCGCCACACCTTGCCTGCAGGCCCCAGCGGTCTGGCGCAGATGGCCCGCCCTTCGAGGAAGCGCGTCAGGTCTGCCGCCACTTCGGTTGCGCTGGCATAGCGGCCTTCAGGAAGCTTGTGCAGGCACTTCAGGCAGATCGTGTCCAGGTCCTTTGGCACGGTGGGATTCAGCCGGGTAGGGGAAAGCGGGTCGCTCTCGCGCAACTGCACGAGGATGGCATCCAGAGTGGGGCCCTGGAAAGGTGGGCGTCCCGTCAGCAGGTGATACAGTAGGGCACCCAGACCATACACATCTGTGCGGAAGTCGGCCTGGCCATGCAGGGCCTGCTCCGGTGCGGCATAACCGGGGGAACCCAGAATCTGCCCGGTGCGCGTCAGCCCTGCCTCCTGCCCTCCCGAGGTTCCGCCGGTGGCGATGCGTGCGATGCCAAAGTCCGAAATGCGCGGCGCACCCTCGTTATCCAATAATATGTTAGACGGCTTCAGGTCCCGGTGCAGCACGCCATGCTCGTGGGCATGCTGCAGGGCGAGGGCCACCTGCTGCACACAGCGCGCCGCCTCCCGCGCTTCCATGGGGTGTTCGCGCACCCGGCGCTCCAGGCTCTGCCCTGGAATGTACTCCATGCTGAACCACGGCACGTCACCATCCTCCCCCACTTCGAAGATGCCCACGATGCCGGGATGTTTCAGCCTCGCCGCGGCCTGGGCCTCGCGGTGGAAACGTTCGCGCTCCTCATCGGTCACGAACTGGGAACGCAGCAGCACCTTCACCGCCACGATGCGATCCAGCGCACGCTGCCGGGCACGATAGACCACGCCCATGCCGCCGCGGCCGATTTCCTCGTACAGCTCGCAGCCTGCCAGTCGGGTCCACGG
>DMMK01000038.1 GCA_003453085.1 Verrucomicrobiales bacterium | reverse complement strand
TCATTAGCTCGGGCGAAAGGCCGAGATCTGCGAATGTCTTTTCCATGTATGTTACGTGCCGGCAGGTAGGCTTCCGTGAGCGGGCAACCTGTCGCAGTAAGGGCGTCTCTGTGAGAGGAGACGGGATCACCACCAGATCTGGCGGGCTACATGTCAAACTTCGGCCCCAAGTGGGGAAGCGGTTAAAAACCGGTTCGCAGGATTCCATGAATCATGGAAAACGCAAGCAGTGTTTGTTAGCGGGGCAGGGCAGGGGCTTTGCGGAGGAATAGAGTCTTGTTTTGAAACTCAGTCCCGATATGCATTGAAGAACATTCCGTTGCCATGCCGTTCGTTCGTCGCAAGTCCCCACCTTTGTCACCTCTAGCAGGACTCTTGCTGGCTGCGGGGTTCTTACTGACAATTTGCGCTATGATCCTGCCTGACATCACCAAGGTCGCGACGTTTTGGCGACGTGGGATTGAAAAAACGGCCTTTGTGACCCGCTTGGATGAGTATGTTGAGCCTCGCAGAAAAATACATGCCGTTTACCGCTACACGCTGGAGATTGAGGGCAAACATTACACGCGGAACTTTTCGACAGGGCTGCCGGAGCACCAGCACATCTCTATTCTGGTGATGCTTGACCGCCCCTATGATTTTCTCCTCGGCAGTCGGCAAAGCAGCTTTTGGAAGGTGTGCCAGAGCAATGGCATTAGCCCGTTTGCTCCAGTCGGGCTGGTCTTCGCCCTGACCATTTTCCTGTGGGCACTTATGGACTGGCTTCGTCTTCGCTAAAGGCGAGGCGCAAACCGGGCAGGAGTGAACAGTCTTTCAGTTCGACAATCCTGCGCACTCTCGTTTTACTCCTCTGACCATGACCAGCCGCCGTCACTTTTTCCAAACTTCTGTCACCGCCCTTTTTGCCTCCCGTCTCGGTTTGTCTGTCCAGGCGGCAGACAGCATCAAGGTCCGCCAGATCACCCAGGGGCCGAAGCATCATTGGTTCGCCTATTATGACAAGGACCAGTTCAGCCCAGACAACCGCTATGTCTTGAGCAATGAGGTGGACTTTGAGCACCGCTCCCCGACAGCGGAGGATGTGATCAAGGTGGGCATGGTGGACCTGAAGAACGGCGACAAATGGACCGAACTGGGCGAATCCCATGCCTGGAACTGGCAGCAAGGCTGCATGCTGCAGTGGGTGCCAGGAACGGAAAGCACCGTCATGTGGAATGACCGGGTGGAGGGCCAGTTCGTCTGCCATCTGATGGACGTGAAGACGCAGAAAAAGCGCACGCTTCCGCACCCTGTGTACAACCTCAGCCCAGATGGTAAATGGGGCATTGCGCCGGATTTCCGCCGCCTGAATGACACGCGGCCCGGCTATGGTTACGCGGGAGTTCCAGACCCTAACAAAGATGTCCTGGTCCCCGAAGATGCAGGCATTTGGAAGATCAATATGGAAACAGGTGAGCAGAAGCTGATCATCACCTTTGCCCAGGCGGCGGCCATCCCCTACGAGGGAGGCTTCAGCCCGACTGCCAAGCATTGGTTCAATCACTTGTTATTCTCGCCGGCCGGCAGCCGCTTCATTTTCCTGCACCGCTGGAAGGGCGATGGGGACAAGACTTTTAATACCCGCCTCTTCACGGCCAAGGCCGATGGTACCGACCTTTACGTGCTGGATCCGCTGGGCAAGACTTCCCACTTTGTCTGGCGGGATCCGCAGCACGTCTTCGCCTGGGCCTTTCACCCCAGCCACGGGGATCGCTTTTACCTCTACAAGGACAAGACGCGGGAGGTGGAAGTGGTGGGTAAAGACAAAATGCCCCGCAACGGCCACAACACCTACGTCCCGCACACGAACAATGAGTGGGTGCTGAATGACTGCTATCCAGACAAGGAGCGCATGCAGACGCCCTACCTTTATCACATCCCGACCGACCGCCGTGTGGATCTAGGCCACTTTTACAGCCCGGCCTTTTACATCGGCGAGTGGCGTTGCGATACCCACCCCCGCAGCAGCCGGGATGGGCGCCTAGTCTGCATTGACTCCCCACACAACAAGGGGCGCCAGATGTATCTGATCGAGATTCACGACATCGTGGGGACCTGAGGGAGTCAGGCCGAGACGGGGAGCGCTGCCGTTGATCGAGGAGCTGTTTTTGCTTCTCGCTTGACTCCATGGCACATGGACAGCACCTTTCGCGCCCTTTTTCCAACCCCCACCCTATGGCTCAAGAAACATCCCTCCTCCTGCTGAAGCCCGACTGCGTCGCCCAAGGTCTTAACGGCGAAGTCCTCAAGCGTCTGGAGGCCGAAGGCTTCCGAGTGCGTGGCATTAAAATGATCCAGCTCACCGATGAGTTGCTGAAGGATCACTACTCCCACATCGCCGACAAGCCCTTCTTCCCTGAAGTCGCCAACTTCATGAAGAGCAAGCCTGTGATCGCCGTGGCCCTGGGTGGAGAAAATGTCATCTCCCACGTTCGCGACCTCCTGGGTCCGACGGATTCCAAAGCTGCACCCAAAGGCACCATCCGTGGTGACTTCGGCAGCGATAAAATGACCAACGTCGTTCACGCCTCCGATTCTCCCGAAGCAGCCGCAGTCGAGCTGAAGCGGTTCTTCAAGGACGGCGAAATCTTCAATTATTAACCCCCTCGGCGCAAAAATGTGTTTCTGAGGTTGACGCAGCCGCGTCCTCAGCTACTATCGCGCCCCAATTTTTTTTTCAAGGAGCACTCACATGGCTAAAGTCTGTCAAATCACCGGAGCTGGCGTCACCCGCGGCCACCACATTCATCGCAGCGGTAAAGCTAAGAAGGAAGGTGGTATCGGTAAGCACATCACCAAACGTGTGAAGCGTGTGATCTACCCGAACCTTCGCCACAAGCGCATCTTCGTCCCTGAGCTCAATACCTGGGTCAATGTGAAGCTGACAGCCCGTGCGCTGAAGACGATGGACAAGAACGGCGCTTTCAAGACTCTGAAAGAAGCTGGTCTGATCTAATTTTCATTGTTGATGGTGTTTTTGAGGGCAGGTCCGCAGGGCCTGCCCTTTTTTTGTGTCCGTCATTGTGGCCGATTTTGCGCAGAAGACGTCTGTCCTTGCTGACTTGTGCAGACTCTGCAAGATCCCCCCTCGCAGCTTCCGATTTCTCTTTCCTGACCTTCAAACTGCAGACCCCCAACCCCCTATGAACCTCACACGCACAGCTTACGGCACCTGGAGTGGCGGCAAATTCATGCACTTCGGTGAAATGATGGATGATGAACGCTACATCACCCTGATCCGCAGCGCCTTCGACCAGGGCGTCCGCACCTTTGTCACCGCCGATGTCTATGGCGCAGGCCGCGCCGATTCCATGCTGGGCCAGGCGCTTCAGGGCCTGCCGCGTGATGAATACTGCCTGGTCGGCATGGTCGGTCATGATTTCTATGAAGGGCTTCGCTCAGGGGCGAAAGGCTATCCGCGTTTCACCGAGGCCAGCCTGCATCAGCCAGAGCAGTACGGCAGCTACCTTACCATGGCGACGGAGCAGTCCCTGAAGCGCTGCGGGGCCAGCAAATTCGACCTCCTCATGCTGCACAATCCCGATACTGTGGGTTATACCAGCGAGGCTGTCTGGGACGGCCTCGTGGCCCTGAAGGACAAGGGGTTGACGGATCGCCTGGGCATCGCTCCCGGCCCCGCCAACGGTTTCACGCTCGACATGATTGATTGTTTTGAGCGTTTCGGCGACCGCATGGACTGGGCGATGATTATCTTAAATCCGCTTGAGCCGTGGCCAGGCCAGCATGTCCTGCCCGCAGCGAAAAAGCATGGGGTGGATATCCTGACCCGTGTGGTGGACTACGGCGGCATCTTCCACGACGATGTGAAGCCCGGACACAAATTCCGCGATGGCGACCACCGCACCCACCGCCCTGCCGGCTGGGTGGAGCATGCCGGTGAAAAGATGGAAAAGATCCGCCATATCGCCGACAGGCATGGGCTGACGATGATCCAGCTCGCCTGCCTTTGGGATCTGGCCCAGGAGCCTGTGAAAAGTGTCGTTCCTACCCTCATTCAGGAAGCCTATGAGGGCGCAAAGAGCATCGAGAGCAAGCTGGCAGAGCTCGCCTCTCTACCCGCTGAGAAGGTGCTCAGTGACGAAGAGGTGGAAATCATCCGCCAGATCGGGGACAACACTGGCTGCAT
>DMMK01000237.1 GCA_003453085.1 Verrucomicrobiales bacterium | reverse complement strand
CCTTCAGGCTACCGAGATAGGAGTCAATGGCTTTGGGGGAGTAGCCGTTGTTGTTCATGTAGTAGGCCTTGGTTTCCTCGTAGCCGCGTCGCTCTTTGCGGGCCTGAAGCGCACTGGGCAGGCCGGAACCTTTCACATCCTGCCATTCGGCATACACCTTCATCGTCTCCAGGCACTTTGGCAGGATGTCGTGCTGCTTGAACTCGATCTCGCTGGAGATGATCATCAGCGGCCTCGGCGCGACCATCATCATCAGGCTGTCAAAGCCCACTTTTAGCTCCACATCGCGGTTTTTAGGCAGCGTGTATTTGTAGAACTTCGGGATGTACAGCACGGGGCCGCTGTTTTGGATGAATCCCCATCGGTGCAGCGATTCGGCACCACTGGAAAGTTTCTCGGCACCCTCGGGTGTCCAGGGTTCCAGGGTGGAAGGCTGGCGGCACCAGGCGTTGGGCTTGGGTTTGCCCTTGTAGTCCGGTGGATACTTCGGGCGGTCCCAGTCCAGCACCCCGCCATTCGGCACGGCGGCGGCGATACGTTGATCAAACGCGGCAGCGAAAAGCGTGACGTGCCCGCCATAGGACCAACCCGTGCAGCCGATGCCCTGGGGGTTCACATAGGGCAGGGACTCCAGGTAGTCCACCGACCGCATCACATCCCAGATGCACTTGCCGATGATGGACCAGGCATCGTCGGCCATGATGTCCGGGTAGCGTTTGTAAAACTGCCGGGTGTCCAGCGGACGCTGTCCGGGCTCGATGCGGTCGCCATCGCCCACCAGGTCAATGCTCAAGGTGACATAGCCCTGCCGGGCGAGCAGCAAGCCCGAGGCGCGCCCTCCGGCATGGTAAGCCTGCATGGCCTCAGGGTCATTCGGATCGGGTAGGCCATTGTTATACCGTGGATCCTGGCCCACCAAATCGGGGCGGCCTACAAAACCCGTCTTCGGCTCGGAGGCAAAACGTCCCGCCACACCCGCAGGGCTGCTTTTCCCCGCGCCATAGGTGGTGCTGTGCAGGCAGATGACGACAGGTGCCTTGAGGCCCTTTTTCTCATAGGCGTCCGTCGCGCTCTTCGGCACCAGCAGCCAGCCGTAAATCCAGATGTCCGACTGCGATCCGCCACAGTCGTCCGCTTCCGAGCGGAACTTCACCTTGTAGCGCGTGATGTCTCCGGCCTGCACCGGATAATTAGGATCAGCCGCTGAAGCAGGAAGGATTTCCGTGAAGAGGATTTGCGCGTCCAGCAGCGGTTTGGCGGCAGGAAAGGGACCCAGAATTTTCAGCCATTCCTTCTCCAGTTGCGCACGCCTGGCAGGCCATTTTTCTCCCGCTTCCAGGGCAGGATTCAGCGGCGGTGGAGCATCCGCCCGCGCCGTCCCCGGGACGAAGGAACTCACCGCGAGAGCGAGAAAGCAGAGGAAAGGCCCTTTCATGAAATCAGAGGCGAATGGTTTATTGCAGGAGCTTGGATCCAGTCCGGCTGTTGGGGAGGTGAATGTGTCGCTCAGCATAAGGGCTGTGATGGGTGGAGAAAAGAACAGGTTATGGTTTAGCGCTTGCCATTCGCACCCGAAATGGAGTGTGAATCATGCTGCCATGAAAAAAGCTCTTTTATGCGTCTTCCTGTTCTTCACTTCTATTCGAGGCAGTGTTGCAACCTATCTTGAACTGGTGGAGGCCAGTAAAATGGATCTCACACTGGATCGGACAGGCGTGATGCATGGCATTGTGAGTGAAATTTCAGCCTATGGCTTGTTTGGGGCCTGTCTGGTGCGTGAGGTTCGTCCGGTGGTTTTTACGGCGGTGTACTTAGAGGAGGCAGTTTTTGAATACGCTTTATGTCATGTGATTATTGAACTTACTCTCAAAGAGGACCTTCAAAAGGCTGGGGAATCCCGACAAGAATATCTTATCCTCGTTTGTAGGAACAAGTATCGAGAAGACAGTCTCTGGGAACTGCGAACCCGAACGGGAGATTACAGTTCAAAGTATAGCCATGTGGGGGTGTTGCCGCTAGAAAAGGGATCAACGAACATGGAAACACTGTGGGAGTTTCTGGAGCGTTGGAATGTTTTGGAGGGGCTTAGGAAGAAGCCGTCTGAAAAAGACTCCGTTGGGCTTTGCTTCAAAGTGTACAAGGAAATTTATGCCCAGATTCTCAAGGGAACGGCAGAGAAGGATTTTTTTAACTACATCAAAGATAAGTTTCCAGATGTGAGCCTTCCAAATAGCCGATAGAAAGGAAATACTCCGTTGCCGTCCGAGACATTTCTCGTCAAATATCTTCTTTTAGATCATGAAAAACTGGGTGTTCATTTACCGCGAAGATCGTGAGGCTTGCTGCGATCCCGATTATGGCTACATCAACCGTCTAATAACGGTGGAAAAAGAATTTTCTGCGGGCACGACTGACTGGGAGATTCTGAAGATGGCACGTGGTTATGAAGTAAAGGATCTGAATGAGGATCACAGCACCGCGAGCGAAGGTATTTTAAACCGCACTTTGCTCCGAGTGATCCAGGTCGCACGGGAGATTGACTTGTAGCAGCACCCTCCACATGCAGACCACACCCGAGGCAAATCATTCAAACGCGATCTGCTGCTGCAATCCGATAGACAAGTCCCGGGTGGCACGTTACAACGGCCCCATTCTCCAACCATGAAAGCACGTTTCCTCATTCCTGCCTTTGCCGCGCTGGCCTTCGCCGTCTCCGCTGCTGAACATGTCCAGATTTTTAACGGCAAAGACCTCACGGGCTGGGAGGGGAACAAGGACCTCTGGAGCGTGCAGGAAGGGACCATCACGGGCATCACGCCACCGGACCCGGCGGATCCGACCAAGGGCACCATCAAGCACAACACCTTCCTTGTCTGGAAAGGCGGCACGGTGGGCGACTTTGAGCTGACCTTCAAATACCGCATCGAGAAGGGCAATTCCGGCGTGCAGTATCGCAGCAAGGAACTCGCTGCCGGTGCCTTTGGCCCGGTGCTCAGCGGTTACCAGGCCGACTTTGAAGCGGGCACCAAGTACAGCGGCATCCTCTATGAGGAAAAGGGCCGTGGCATCCTGGCGCTGCGCGGGGAAAAGACGGTGATCAAGCCTGCGGCCGATGGTGGCAAAAAGACGGTCGTCGAAAAAGCAGGCACGGTGGGCGATAGCGAGGCGATCCAGGCCAGCATCAAAAGCGAAGACTGGAACGAGTACAAAATCGTCGCCAAGGGCAACCACGTGCAGCATTTCATCAATGGTCAGCAGACCATCGACGTGACGGATGAAGACGCCGCCAATGCACCGAAGGAAGGCCTGCTGGGTCTGCAGATCCACCAGGGGCCGCCGATGAAGGTGCAGTTCAAGGATTTCAACCTGGTACCCCTGAAGTAGGCATTGCCTATGCTGCCGGGCTGTCTTTAATCTACCGCCATGTCCACACGCCCCCATTTGGTCAGAGCCGCGCTTCTCCTCCTGGTGACCCTGGTGCTTTCCTGCACTGCGGCCCAGGCCCAGAATGAATACATCATCTGTTCTGGCGGCCCGGCTTTGAGAAAGTGGGAGGATCTGCGCCAGCCCGCGCAGCAGCATGACCGCTGGTGGGGAAACTTCGTCCGTCCGGCCCGGGTGCGCATGCAGGAACTGCAGCGCACGCAGCCGAAGGGCACCATCATCACCTGGCTGGTGTATCGCGATGCCTACCTGCGCCGTGCGGGGGAGGATCGCGATCCGCTGACCAGCCACGTGGAATCCGTGCAGAGCACCTACGGCATCAATCTGGTGTGGTTCCGCACGAAGGAAGACGTGATCAATTACATCAACCGGGGCGGCGGTTCCGTGTCCCGTGCTCGCAGTAAGATCTCGGGTTTCGAGTTCTTCGGCCACTCGAATAAGTACTGCTTCCTGTTTGATTACAGCTCGGACGTTTATGCCGCCTCCACGGTCTGGCTGCATGAAAACGACCTGCCACGGCTGAACCGCAGCGCCTTTGCCCGAGGGGCCTACTGCCAGAGCTGGGGCTGCCACACGGGGGAAAGCATGAGCCGGGCCTGGAAGCGGGCCACGGGGGCACCGATGATCGGCGCGATCGGCAAGACGGACTACTCCTTCATGCACCTGCGCGGCTGGAAGGTGGCGCTGGGCCAGGGTGGGCGCTGGACGCAGTAGTGCCTGGGCAG
>DMMK01000236.1 GCA_003453085.1 Verrucomicrobiales bacterium | reverse complement strand
CTCAGTTTCCAGGCAACAAAGGCGCCGATGTTCCAAAGTGTGCCATCATTGGCCACTTCATCATTGTCGTGATCCAGCCAGTTCAAGGCACCTTCCAGGCCGACGCTGAGGGCGGCATTGATATCGTAACTGAGGATGGAGGAGAAGGTGTCCAGATCTGCCACGGGCAGGACGCTGCCAAAGTAGTTGCCATCCACATCATGGGTGGTGCTGTGGGTGTAGTTCAGTGTCCATGAAAGGGTCGGGGCGATCTGCCAGGTGCCTGCGATGCCCAGGTCATTTTGCAGGATGACAAAATAGGGGCGGACGCTGACGCGATCGTAGATCGTAAGGGAAATGGGGCCGAACTGGGCGTCATAGGCCAGGGAGGTACCGGGCAGGACGGCGAGGCCGAATTCGTCGCTGAAGAAGCTCCAGTTGATCTGGTCATTGCCGGAGATCCAGTTGAAACCGAGGCCGCCGGTGAGGGTCAGACGCTGGTTGTCTGCCAGTTTGTAGCTGCCATCAAAGAGAAGGGTGGAGGAGAGGATGAGTCCGCCTTTGCCGCCGTTGATGCCCGAATTGTATTCAAAGCCCTGTTCGAAGGCAAAACCTGCATTGATACCAGCGGCATTTTGCAGCGTGTTGTCTGGAGCGACCACGCCATCATACCAGGGAGTGAGGTAGGAACGACCGAGCTGATATTGGCTTGTGAAGCCGGTGAGGTCAGCATTCAAACGGCGCGGGGTGGCCTGACTGAAGCTGAACACTTCCGGGCGGGAAAGAGCGCGTCCGGTTTCCAGCTTTTCACGGGCGTCTCCCAGCACATCGCGGTTTTCATCGGCACGCTTTGGATCACGGGCGCGCAGTTCCGTCAGGAAAGCGGCGTTTTGGGAGGGGGAAACTCCGAGCTGGGCTTCTGCAGCCAGAGGCAGGAAAAAGGCGGTCGCAGAGAGTAGGCCGAGAAGTGCCTTGTGACGGGGGTTTAGGGCGGAATGACTAGACATGATCGGGAGAATGAGGGGCGGAGGTAATCCTGCCTCACGGGATTGTCACCTGCGAAGTCTGGATTTGAACTTGAAGTTCCTAGGTTGGTTCTCATGAATGAGCGACCGTTGACCAAGGCCGATTTCATGCGCTATGAAGAGGCCTATGGCATTTCCTCTTCGTTCCCCTCGCGACATGGTCGGCGGCATCATGGTGTTCGGCCGCATTTTGGACAAAATCCGCCTTCATGCGAAGGAGGGACTGCCGCCTGGGTACCATCTGGATGTCATTCCTGGCAGCCGTACCTTTGATGATCGCATCTGCTGCCTTCTTGGGGTGAGCTTCGCCGACCTCAGTGAGCGGACATTGGCCGGTGGAACGGATGAAGAGGTGCTGGAGTGGTGCTTTCAAAAGGGGCAGCGCCCTGACAAAGAGCATGTGGAGATTTTTAATGGCTTCATGATGAAGCGAGGCTGGCGGGATGCCGCTACGCCAGGGCTGATCAAGCAGCGGGAGGAGGCGGGTCTTGGGCACCGGGAGGACATCGTCACCTTCTTTGATCTCATGGATGTGGAAGAGGGGCGCGCTCCCTAGCCGAGGTTTATTGAGGCTGAAGTAAAGATTTAATCATTCGTCATCCGGCACATCCTGCCGATTGTCGCCGCTCCTTCATGGAACCTTATCTTGTCATTGGTCTGCTGCTGGCCGCTGTTGTGCTTTTTGCCACGGAGAAAATCTCGGTGGATCTGGTGACTCTGGGCCTGCTTTGCATTCTGGTGATGACCGGGCTCCTGGATGCGCGGGAGGCTTTTGCGGGCTTTGGCAATGAGGTGATCGTGATGCTGGGGTCCATCTTTGTCATTGGTGCGGCCCTGCGGGACACCGGGGTGCTGGACAGTCTGGGGCACCTGCTGGCGCGCACGACCGGTGGGCATCCCAAAAGGGTGGCGATCGGGATGATGAGCGGGGTGGGGATGATCTCGGCCTTCATGAACAATACCACGGTGACGGCTATGTTTCTGGGCCCGGTCATTGGCATGGCCAGACGGCTGAAGATTTCGCCCTCGCGGTTGCTCATGCCGCTGTCCTTTGCCTCCATTTTGGGCGGCACCTGCACGCTGATCGGCACCTCCACCAATGTGGCTGTGAGCGGTGCGATGAAACAACGTGGCCTGGAGGAGGTGGGCATGTTTGACATCACGCCCATCGGGCTGATTATCTTTACCACGGGCCTGATCTACCTCGTCCTGGTAGGAATGAGATGGGTGCCTGAGCGGGACCGCGCCGAGCATGCCAACGGGGATGCCCACATTCGGGAATACCTTTCGGAGGTGGTCATCGTGCCGAGTTCGCCACTGATTGGCCAAGTTGCTTTTCAGTCGGACTTTTCAGTGCTGGAATTCCAGGTGGTGAAATTGAGGCGCCATGAGATGGAACTGCCCATTGGCCCGCATACCCAGTTTGAGGAAGGGGACATTGTCCTCGTCGCTGGCAAAGTGCAGAACCTGATCAAGGTGAAGAAGATCGAGGGCATCGACATTCAAGAAGACGTGCAACTGCGCCGTTCCGGAGTGGATACCAGCGATGCCAGTGTGGCCGAAGTGGTGCTGACGCCCCGCTCCAGCCTCGTGGGCCAGACTCTGCGGAGCAGCAATTTCAGGCGTCGCACAGGACTCTCCGTTCTGGCCCTGCTGCGCGGCGACCGCACGCTGAATGACCACATGGCGGATGTGGTGCTGCACGCGGGGGACCTTTTGCTTCTGCAAGGGCCGTATGACCGCTTTCAAAAATTCGAGCAGGAGGCCGAAATGGTCGTCATCACGGAGCACAGCTATGCCACCAGTGCGCGCAAGCGCGGCATCGCCACCTTGATTGCTTTTGCCGTGGCGGTGACGGCGAGCAGCCTGGGCTTTTTGCCGGCGTCCATCGCCTTTCTTCTGGCAGCACTGATCGCGCTGGCTACCCGCTGCATCACGCTCGACACGGCTTACGAAAACATTGACTGGCGCCTGCTGATTCTCATTGGCGGCATGACAGCCTTTGGAACGGCCATGGCCAAGTCCGGCGCGGATGCCCTGCTTGCAGGCGTGGTGACCCACTGGCTGAGTCCCTATGGAGCTATCACTGTGATGGCGGGTTTTTGTGTCCTTACCATCCTGCTGACGCAGCCGATGTCGAATGCGGCTGCTGCTTTGGTGGTTCTGCCCATTGCCCTGCAGGCGGCGGAAAAGCTGGGGGCCGATCCCCGGGCTTTTGGCATTGCGATCATGCTCAGTGCCAGCATCTCGGTGCTGACGCCTTTTGAGCCGAGTTGCATTCTCGTCTATGGGCCGGGCAAATATCGCTTCAGTGACTTCATCAAGGTGGGCAGCGGACTGACCGTGATTACTCTTGCCGTCATCCTGCTTTTGGTCCCGGTTTTTTGGCCTTTGTATCGCTGAGTCTCTGGAGAGAGGGACAGGTGGCAGGGCGTTGGATGGAGGCCTTGCTCAAAAACGATATTTCAATTTTGCGAAAGTGCAAATTTTCGCAAATAAACGAAGTCTCTGCTTTAATTTTTTGTATCGGGGAATAGTTTCAATAGTTAATACTGGATAGCAGAAAAAATTGAACTTGGTCTCTTGTGGGTAGCTCTGAATCCTCCATCTCTTCTCCGCCTGCCGAAATGGGTTCTGCCATGAGCTTTGGCAATCCTTTTGCTGCCGATGTCTGTTCGGGGCCGATGGTGGTGGGAGAGGCAGACTCTGTCGGCGGACTCAATGAGGATGTGCTGGACCAGTTGCTGGAGTCTGTGGAGAATCGCACGGGCGCACCGCTGATGCTGCTGACGGCTCCTCGTGCCGGGTATGGCAAGACGCACCTGCTAGGCCGGGTGGTGGCTGCGGCGGGGACCGGTGTGGTGATGGTGCCGCTGGCCTTTCGCACCGGGGATGCGCTGAATCTGACGACTGTCACGCGGCGAGGGCTGGAAGCCTTGAGCGTGGCGAAAGGGGAACAGCCTGCGTGGTCCCGTCTTCGGGAGGTATGTGCCGGGCTGGTCGCCCATCTGCTGCATGATTTGATCCAAGAAGGTCTGGTGCCCAGCGCGAATCCTGAACAGGCTCTGCGGGTGCTTTCAGGCCCGGTGGCGGATGTTTTCAACAAGGACGGTTCCGCCCACATGATCGGCGACTGGTTGCGCAAGCATTCCTCCGGTCTGCGCCCGATCCTCGCACGCCGGGTCGCGCGGCAGTTGCCGCTGCGGACGGATGTGGCCGATGCCTGGCTGGAGGCCATGATGGGGCAGGTTTTTGAAGGTGAGCGTGAGGGCCTCGCCGTGATGCAGGACCTAGCGGCACCGGATCATGAAACCGGCCTGCCCACTTGGTTTCGCCTGCTAGGACTCTGGCGGCCCGTGGTGCTGCTGGTGGATCATCTGGATGGCTACTATCGCAATCCGACGGCGGGCGTGACCATTGCCGCTTTGCTGATGGATCTGGTGGATACTCAGGGCCTGCATGTGCTGCTGAGCCTGAATCAGGATGTGTGGCAGGCCACCTTTGGCCACCACCTGCCCAGCGCTCTTGAGGATCGGCTTACGGCCAGTCAGGTCCTGCTGCGCGGCCTGCGTGAAACGGATGCCGTGGCTCTGCTGCGGCTGAGACTAGAGCAGGCGGGCGTTGCCGCAGACGATGCTGTAGAGTTTGAATCGTTTGTGGATGTGAAGCAGCACTTTTTGGGGCGGCCCATCGGCTCGGTCTCGGCTCGTGTGTTTTTGCGCCATTGCGCCCGGCAGTGGCAGATTTTCCAGAACTCTGTGCCTTTGTCCGCTACGGGCAAAGCTGATGACAGTGAACTGTCGGTACCTTCCCTGGCGGATGACGCCATGCCGTCCATCTCCCTGATGACGGAGACAACCCCGACCGATGAGACGGAGGGCATGCCCTCGATCTTTGACGATCCTACCTCCGTCGAAGTGCAGCAGATGGCGGCGAGTCTGGCCGAGCCGCAGGCGGCCTTGCCACAAAATGAGCCTCCCGTTTCGTTTTCTCCGCCTCCTCCTCAGATTGAGGAAACGGCTCTGGCGGACGAAGCTCCTGTTTCGGAGCCTTCTTCCTCGCCGAATCTGTCCCCTTCCGCCACGGATTGGCGGCCTTCGGGTTCCTCCGGAGGCAATGCCGGACCTGCCATGGCGACAGCGGTTTCACCCTCGGCCGATGCCTTTGTGAAGCTGCGTGAAATGCTGCATCATCTGCGTCAGCCCGGCATTAAAACCCGGGTGCTGGATGAGCTGGCAGACATTCCTCCCGAACGTCTGAATGTTCCGGCTCAACCTGTGGTGCCATCGGCTGTGCCTTCTCCTGCGGCGACCGCGCCTGTTCCTGTGGCCAAGCCCGGTGATGCCTTGCTGGGACGTTTTGAGGCGTTGCGTCTGCAGATGGCTGCCGAGGCTGAGTCACAGCCCCTGGACTATGTGAAGCTGGGGGAACTGATCCGGCTTGCGGGGCGTCGCTTCCCGCTTGTGCGTTTTAGTGAGCATGAACTGCCGGGGATGACAGGCCGCCAGACGATGGTGTGGTCCATCCAGGGTGTGGAGCTTTTGTTTGGCCTGGCTCCTTTCTCCGATGGGGCTTACTGGCGGGTCTTGGCAGGGTTTGCCGCAGGTCGTCTGGTGGATCTTGCTGGGGATGCGGAGCGCGATGGCGAACCGCAGGTGAAGCTCAAGCTGGTGACTTTCAAATCGGATCGTGAACATCCGACCTGGCAGGCCCTTTATGCCGGGGAGACTCTGCCCTTGCCGCTGAAGCCGCACCTGGATGCGGTGCATCTGGATGCGACGAGCGTGGCGGCGCTCTATGCGATGCAGCGCATCATCAAGGATGCTGAAACCGGGGCTGTGCAGGCGGAACCAACCCAAGTGATGACCGTACTGGCCAGGGAACTGGACTTTTTCTGGAAGCGCATCACCAAGGCGTAAAAGCCGGAGGGGTCAGGAGGCGGCGGCTGCCCGTGTGCAGGCTTCATAGAGCTGGCCGCATACTTGCGTGGCCTGAAGGGAGCTGGTGCGCGGGAGGTCGCCAATCAGCACTGGCCAGTCCTCGACGTCTTCGGGGATACGGCCATGGCTGCCTTTGACCAGGGTGGCATCCAGCGGAATGACATCCATTTTCATGCGGAAACCGAGCATCTTCTTGGCGAGCTTGAGGCCGATTTTGAGCTTCGGGAAGCGGATCTTTGAGTCCAGGAAAAGCTCCACGGGGTCATAACCACATTTGCGGTGGATGTCCACGCAGCGGGCGAATTCGGGGGCTTTGGCGTCATCGGTCCAGTAATAATACGTGAACCAACTCCGGGCATCAGCAATGGCGATGAGATCGCCGCTTCGTTCGTGATTCAGCCCGGCGTAATGCTTTTCCATTTTGCCGAGCACCTGCTGCACGCCGGGGGTCTGCTCCAGCACGGCGCGCACTTCGTTGAGCAGCGACGGATCGTTGACGTAGATGTGGGCCAGTTGGTGATCGGCAATGGCAAAGGCACGGCTGCCACCGAGATCCAGCGTCTCCGTGCCCAGCTCATCCTTGATGGATAACCAATGATGCTCACGGAAGATGCGGTTCAGATGCACGGGCTGGTCCACATCGGTGATGCCGTATTCGGAGAGGAGGATTACCTGGATTTGGCGGCGCTCATAAAACTTAATGAGGTCGCCCACCACTTCATCCACCTGGCGCAGATCTTCGGCAATGAGGGGCATGTTCAGCCCCACGCGTTGCAGGTTGTAGTCGAGGTGGGGCAGGTAAACGAGGCTGAGGGAGGGCCAGTGTTTTTCCTCGATCCATTTGGCGCTGGCGGCGATCCAACGCGTGGATTCGATGCCGGAGGCCGGGCCCCAGAAGTTCATGAAGGGAAAGGCCCCAAGGTCTTTTTTCAGACGGTCCCGCAGGCCCATGGGCTGCGTGTGGATGTCAAAGAC
>DMMK01000235.1 GCA_003453085.1 Verrucomicrobiales bacterium | reverse complement strand
GGACTTGGCAAGTCCCGCTCCTTGGACTGCCCATCGTGACCACAGAACTTATCGAAAGCGCCAGAGGACTGGCGCACTCCAGGACGCTTTGCGGCGGTGTGAGGCACCTTGAGAAACTGGTGTTACTCCAGTTTTTTGGGGCGTTTAGTGAAGCCGATGACCCAGTAGATGAGGGAGGGAAAGAGGACGAAGACGGCGATGAGTCCGGCTGAGTGGATGAAGGTCGCGAGGGGATCAATTGGAATCCCGGGGGTATCCACGCGGAGGGAGAGGACGAGGACCAGCCATTGCAGGCCCAGGCCGAGGAGTGCCCAGGTCCACCAGCGCTGGGGAGTCATCGTGGGGCTGCCCCGGCCAATGTGGTAGGCGGCGGAACCGAGCACCCAGACCAACGCGATGTTTAAGAGGAGACCGAATATCATAAGGCGTGTCTCAGCACGGGCTGAGTGGAGGAGGCCTAGCCTTTCAGGCGGGGTTTAGAAAGGGGATTGTTCGGGGGTGGGGAATTTGTCTGGGAGGGGGTGAAAACAAATAGGACCTAGAGGTCCGTCTAGGTCCTAGATTTGGGAAACTCGAGGTAGAGCGAGAGCTTCCGGCACGAGCCATCCCGCGTGCGGGACGCGGGCAGCTATGGGGTGCAGCGAACGAGCGAAAGCCCCTACCACTTGACGTTGCCCAGGAACTGGACGCTGGCGGGGATCTGTTTTTCGGAGATGGAGCTTTCGTCTTCGATGAAGTAGTACTTCACGCCGACTTTTTCGGCGGCGGCGAGGATGGCGGGCCAGTTCATCTGGCCGGTGCCCAGGGTGACGTCGTTTTCCACATCGGTCTTGCCGGAGAGGTCACCGGTGGCGATGCCTTTTTTGAGGTCCTTGAGGTGCATGAGGTCCCAGCGACCGGCGTATTTTTCCAGCAGCTTCACGGGGTCCTGGCCAGGGAAGACGACCCAGAGGACGTCCATCTGGAATTTCACATTTTTGGGGTCGGTCTCCTTGATGATGAGATCGGCGAGGGTTTCGCCATCTTTCCAGGGCTGGAATTCGAAGCCGTGGAGGTGGTAGAAGAAGGTGATGCCTTCTTTGGCGAGGGCGGCACCGGCTTTGTTGAAGGTGGCGGCGATGTCGCGGGCCTGGGGCTCATCCATGGGGGCCTTGTGGTCGGCCCAGGCGCAGCCGGCGTATTCCAGGCCGAGGGCCTTGGCCTCTTGGGCGACGGCTTCGGGCTCGTTTTTCCAGCGGGCGTAGGGGAAGTGGGCGCTGACGGCCTTGAGCCCCCGGCTGCTGAGCTCCTGCTTGAAGGCTTCGGCGCTGAGGCCGTAGGTGCCGGCGAGCTCGACGTTGGTGATGCCGAAGGATTTCACGGCATCGAGGGTGCGGGGCACGCCCTTGAGCTTGAAGCTGGAGCGCAGGCTGTAAAGCTGCAGGCCGGGGCTGGCGGTGAATTTCTTTTCCTGGGCCTGCGTCTGAGGGCTGATGGCAAGTGCCAGGGCGGTGAGGGTGAGAGCAATTCTGAAAAACATGAGAAGCCTATGGAAGCGGGGACACTCGGGGAAGAAAAGCCAATTTCCGTGGGAAAGCGGTGTTTTTTTGCCCGTATGCTAC
The DNA here is from genome assembly GCA_003453085.1 of Verrucomicrobiales bacterium. Classification (GTDB taxonomy): domain Bacteria; phylum Verrucomicrobiota; class Verrucomicrobiia; order Verrucomicrobiales; family Verrucomicrobiaceae; genus Prosthecobacter. Next base: position 974 of record DMMK01000235.1, on the reverse strand, counting down.
TTGCAGGCCTGTTTCTCGCCTCCTGGCCGAAAAGCCTTTTCAGCCGGCCCATTTTTGTGGAAACAGGTCTCATTCCGTCGGTTCTAGTCTCTTGCATCCTTCACCCTCGCGCCTACTGTCGCCCGCCCATGCATCGCCCTACTTTTTTCGCTTTCGCCATTTTGACTGTCCTGATGACATGGCTGGCCCCTGTGGCCCAGGCTCAAACGGCGGCCCCTGCGGCTCGACCTGTGGTGACTCTCCCAGGTGAACCAGCCCCCGGGACGGCGGTGACGACGGTGACTGCGGCGGAAGATCCGGAAAACCCGTTTGCCAATGCGCTGACGCTGCAGGGCTTCATCAAAAGCACGGGCGTGATGGCCTACCCGCTGATTGTGCTGTCCATGATCACGGCCTTTCTCATCGTGCTGTTCACCTTCACGGTGCGGCAGGGCACGGTGGTGAGCGATGCGTTTATGAACTCGGCGGATGCGCTGATCCGCAAGCAGGATTACCTGGGGCTGCTGGCGGTGTGCAACCGCCGCAATGAGTGCATCGCCCGCATCACGGCGAAGACGCTGGACTTTGCGACGCGGAACCCGACGGCGAGCTTTGAAGAGGTGAAGGAAGTGACGGAGGCGGAGGGCAACCGCCAGTCCAGCCTGCTGCTGGCACGGATCGCCTACCTGGGCGATGTGGGCGCGGTGGCACCGATGCTGGGGCTGCTGGGGACGACGCTGGGGATGATCACCACCTTCCACGCGATCTCGGGCAAGGAATACGGCGGGTCCCACCAACTGGGGCTGGGCCCGGGGGGGGCTGAGGCGGTGCTGTGTACGGCCCCGGGCCCGGGGATCGGCATTCCGGCGCTGGTTTTTTACGCCCTCCTTTGTGGGCAGGGGAACCGCCTGGTCTGTTGGATGGGGGGGGGGGACACCCCTCTGGAGGGCCTGCTGGCCGGGGAGGACAAACGGGGGGGCCGCCGCGGGGGGGAC
>DMMK01000044.1 GCA_003453085.1 Verrucomicrobiales bacterium | reverse complement strand
GTTGGTGGACCGCGCCCTGCTGCAAGGGCCCAACCGACGCCTAACGGAACTGCGACTACTGTTCTCCGTGGTGACCGATTTTTTGCGCGGTTTTCGCGGCCTGCATTTTGTGGGCCCCTGTATCACCGTTTTCGGCTCGGCCCGGTTTAAGGATGACCATCCCCATTACCAAATGGCGCGCGAACTCGGCGCGGCCATCACCCGCATCGGCTTTACCGTCATGACCGGGGGCGGTCCCGGCATCATGGAGGCAGCTAACCGTGGGGCCAAAGATGTGGGCGGACGCAGCGTGGGCTGCAACATTGAACTGCCCTTTGAACAGAGCCACAATCCCTACCTGGACCGTTGGGTGACGATGAAGTACTTCTTTGTCCGCAAGGTGCTGCTGATGAAGTACAGCTACGGTTTTGTCATCATGCCCGGTGGCTTTGGCACGCTAGATGAGATGTTTGAGGCCCTGACTCTGATCCAGACGAAAAAGGTGCGCAATTTCCCCATGGTAGTCATGGGTAGCCAGTTCTGGGGAGAGCTGCGTGCGCTGATTGATAGCATGGTGACGAATGGCACCATCAGCCCTGAGGACCTGGACCTGATCTGCTGGACGGACAGCGTGGAAGAGGCCGTCAACCACCTGCAAGAAAAAGCTGTGAAGCAATTCGGCCTGACCTGTGAGGTGCCTCCGCAGAGCAGCTCTTGGCTGGGTGAGAAGGGCCTGTAAGCAGGTTCATCCAGGAGTGAGGCTGATGCAGCCTCACTCCTTCACAAAGCTGGGGCGGTGGCTGGGGATCTGGGCCTTGAAATCGCCCAGGCTGTTCCAATGCGCACGCGCATCCAGATCCACCTCGGCGATGGCGACGGTGCCCCATTCGGTCGCCTTGGCCAGGACATCGCCGTAGTGATCAAAGATGCCGGAGATCATCCACTGATGTTTGCTTTCATCGGTGTAGGTACTGCTGACCACATAGACGTGATTTTCACAGGCGCGGGCAGCCGCCAGGCGGGGATTGCAACCCCACACGGGCCAGGCGATGACCTCAGCCCCTTTCACGGTGAGAGCGCGGGCGACTTCGGGGAAAAAGCCATCATAGCAAATCATCATGCCCACCTTGCCAAAGCGGGTGTCAAAGACGGGGTAATCCCGCCCAGGAGTGATGCCGGCCTCGACCTCACTCCGCGGCAGGCTGACCTTGCGATACTTGCCCACCAGTTCCCCCTCAGGCCCAATGAGGGCGGCTGTATTGTAGAGGGTGGCCCCCTCTCGCTCGACCAGCCCAGCGACGATGTAGAGGCTGTGCTGTTTGGCCAGCTTGCCAAAGTAAGCAGTGCTGGGTCCGGGAATGGTCTCTGCGCATTCAGCCATCTTTTTGCCTGTGCCGTAGTAGGTGAGGGTTTCCGGCAACACCACGAGGTCCGCCTTCTTTTGGGCTGCTTCGGCGATGAGCGGGGCAAATTGAGGGGGCTTGTCTGCAGGCTCTTTGCCCTCCTTCGGTTGCAGATGGATGGTGGCCAACCGCACCTTGCGAGGAGCGGGGGCAGGCACGGCCTTTAAAGCCACGCCGCTAAAGGTCACGCGAGCATTCGATGCCCACTGAAGGTATAGTTCGATCTTCGCCTGCCGTGCTGCCTTGGGAGCCCGCAGAGTCTCCTCAAAACGGCCCCACTCCCCCGCTGCACTGCCGAGGTCGCGTGGATACTCAGGCTCGGCCTGGGGGACAGTGCCTTTGGCGTAACCACTCGGCGCAGGCTCCTCCCAGCGGACCTGTTTGCCCGCGGCATCCAGCCAGATCACGCGGGCCACCACGCTGCGGCGTGGCTCGGGAACGGACTCGAAATTTCTCCAGGCGGTGAACTGGTAATGCTGACCACCTTGAACAGGCAGGGTCTGCGTCCAGCAGCCAATCCATTGTTCCCCCGCCCCGGTTTTGATGACGAGGCCGGGGTGGTTTTCCCTCCCGCCTTTCTCTACCTGCTCATGCTGTGGGGTGGCCTCGGCACGGGGAGATTCAAAAGTCCATGTCTGTGCCCAAACGGAAGAACAAAGGCTGAGAACAGCAAGCAGGCATTTCATGCCAGCTACTACGCGGTGAAACGGCCGCTTTGTGCAAAGGCAGCTCAGAGAGAAGCGCGGCAATTGTCCAGAAGCGCGTGCAGGTAATCGGCGATCTCTTCAAAGGCGCGTTTGTAATCAGAATCTGCTAGGCAGATAAGCTCGGCACGGGCTTCGTTGAGCATGTTCTGGGCAAAGCTCACAGCGCGCTCGATGGCTCCTTCATAGTCGGCGATGCCAGCCAGGATGGAGGTATCCATCGGCTCGCCCTTCAGCAGCATTTTGTTGAGCTTCTGCTTCTGGGCATCGGTGGCATCCATCAGCAGATACAGGATCGGCAGCGTCAGCTTGCCCTTTACCAGATCGGTGCGCAGGGTCTTGCCGACTTTGGCCTCGTCACCCACCAGATCTAGACAGTCGTCATAGATCTGGTAAACAGTGCCCAGCTTCATGCCGTAGCTATGCAGGGCCTGTTCCACCTGCTCTGGCACGCCGTTGAGGCGGGCACCGAGGCCTGCGGCAGCAGCAAAAAGCGCGGCTGTTTTCATCTCAATCATGCGGAGGTAATCCGGCACGGAGAGATTCAGGTCAAAACGACGCTGGGTCTGCAAAATCTCGCCACTGCACACATCGCGGGAAGCCTTGGCGATACTGCGGCAGACCTGGGTGTCTTCAAATTCGGTGGCCAGCTCCAGCGAGTAGGCAAAGATAGCATCGCCCAAAAGCACACTGAGGGCACTGCCCCACTTGGCTGCCGCTGTGGGCAGGCCGCGACGGGTGGCGGCGCCGTCCATGATGTCGTCATGCACCAGGGAGGCAATGTGAACCATCTCCAGAATGACCGAAAGGCGTGTGTGATCCGCCGACTTGCCACCCGTGGCACCGCCTGCCATCAGGGCCAGGGCCGGACGGATGCGTTTCCCTGCTGCCTGGCAGACATAGCTGACATAACCTTCCACGGCTGGATCAAAGGCCCGGGCTTGTTCGCGAATGGATTTCTCGACGATCTCGAGATCGGCTCGAACGAGTTCGAACGGGAAAACAGGGGCGGAAGCGCTGGCGGGGGGATTTTTCATGAACAGGGCGTGGCTGGCAGCGCCGGGGGACTAAAATCGGACTCTTACTACGTGGCGCACCCACTTTCCTGAGTCAATTACGACCTGCATGGAATCTGCGTCTGATCTTTCATGCAGGTTATTTTGGCTGAAAGCTGTGAAAACCGTCTTTTTCCCTCCCAAACCCTGATCCCAGGCTGAAAAGCGGCCTTTTCGCCCCCTAAATTTAGGGGCGACGGCGGCGGCCAAACACGGCAATCGCACCAAAAACCAAGAAAATGGCCCGTGACGGCTCCGGAACCAGGGTGATGCTGAGGACGCCTGAGGTGAACAAATCTGCCGTGTTCCACACTAGGCCGTCGGGCAGAGAGGGCAGATCAAACTGCGTCACGCTGCCAGCCATGGGCCCCGTCAGCCCCGTCCAGTCAAACAGCCGCCATTGGTCATTCGCGGCCCAGGCGGTCATGCCTGTCAGATTGGCCACTTTTAAAATCGGTCTGCGGCCGCGGTCCAGCCCGCCCAGGAGGATGGCCCGGGGCGACGCAGGAG
>DMMK01000685.1 GCA_003453085.1 Verrucomicrobiales bacterium | reverse complement strand
CGACGCCACCCGCCTCGACACCGCCCGCCTCCCCGGCCCCGGTGCCTTGGCACGGGATCTGCCCATCGGTTCCCTTTCCCTTCTCCCTCCATGAAAACATTGCATTCATTGTTAGGCTTCGCGCTGCTCTTCCTCACCCTGGGGATGGCGCAGGCGCAGACCTCTACCCTGCATGAGGTCGGGGCCGTGGGCCCGCGCAGCCAGCGGCTGAACATGGTCTTCCTGTCGGAGGGCTTTACGCAGGCAGAACTGGATGCAGGCAAATTCTCCACGCATGTGGATGGAGTGCTGGCCTACCTGTTTGCCCAGGAGCCCTGGAGCCGCTATCGCTCCTACTTCAATGTTTACCTCATCGAGATCGCCTCCAATCAGTCTGGCACGGACAATCCGTACGGGAATCCTGCCTACAGCCGCGACACGTACTTTGGCACCGGCTTCCATCCGCAGATTGAGCGCCTGTTGGTGCTGTCCTCCGCAGGCACCAGCCGGGCCTACTCATTGCTCAATAAACACGTGCCCGAGTATGACATCCCCATCGTCATCGTGAATGACGAGACCTACGGCGGCTCCGGCGGGCCGATCGCAGTGGCATCTCTCGATTCCTTTGGGGCCGAGCTGGTGGAGCACGAGGTGGGACATTCCTTTGCCAAGCTGGCGGATGAGTACGATTTCGACACTCCTGGTTATCCCGACGGCGAGTTTCCCAATGCCACGAGGAAGACCGTGCTCTCGCAGATCCGCTGGAACATGTGGATCGAGCCGGGCACGCCCCTCTTCACTCCTGAGTATGATGAGCGTTACACCGACAAGGTAGGGCATTTTGAAGGGGCGCACTACCGCTCGGTCGGCTATTTCAGGCCGCATGATGCCGCCCTCATGCGTTTCCTCGGGGCTCCTCCTGGAGCTGTCACACGCGAGGCCTTTGTGCTGAACTATTACAGCCGCGTCTCGCCCGTGGATTCTCACTCCCCCGTGGCTTTGAAACAGAACGTCACGCAGCGCATGCCGCTCACCTTTTCCGTCGTGCCAAAGCTGCCCTCCTCTGGGCCCGAATTGACGGTGAACTGGAAGATCGATGGCGTGGCGCAGCTCGGTGTCTCCAACCCCACCTTCAACATCCCCAGCCAGAACCTGGGCGAGGGCACGCACACGGTGACGGCGGTGATCACGGACCCTACCGAGTGGGTGCGCCGCGACCCCACGGGCTTGGTCGAAGAAACCCGCACCTGGACGGTGACGCTGACCAATCAAGGCGAGCCTCCCGTCATCAATGACGGCCCGGCCTCCCTGCTGGTGGAAGTGGGAGATACCGCCAGCTTCAGCGTGGATGCCGCCGCCGCTGGCCCCGGTGCGCTGACCTATCAATGGTATAAGAATGGCAAGGCCATCGCCAATGCCAAAACGGCCTCGCTTTCCCTGCCCAGCACGCTGCTGTCCGATGGGGCCATGTACACGGTGCGTGTAATGGGTGATGGCGCTTTCTCCGAGTCTTCAGCGGATCTCGTGGTGGTGGATCCACGCGTGCAGACGCTTGTCCTCGCCGAGGGCAAGACGGCCACGCTGAGCCCGCTGGTGAGTGGTCCAGTGCAGGGCTATGAATGGCTGCAAAATGAGGTGGTTATCGGGAATGGCACAGCTGGTTTTAATGGCCTGGGCACGGCCAAGCTGACCATCTCCCCCCTTGCCGTTCACCCTCATCGCGGGTCCTACAGCGTGAAGCTCACCACCGCTGCGGGCGAGGAGACTTACGTCACGCATCTGTTGGACATCTTCAACCAACCGCCGCAGCTCGTCCTCAGTTCGGGGGCTTCATTGCCTGCCGGGCAGGTGGGTGCCGCCTATGGCGATGGCGGTGACGGCGCGCAGATCGATGTGTTTCCTATCCCCGGCAGGTCTGCCTCCACATATGGGGCCACGGGCCTGCCCCCTGGGCTGAAGGTGGATGCCAAAACGGGTCGCATCACGGGCCGACCCACAGCTTTCAAAGTAGACAAATCAGGCAACGTCATCCCCTACGCCGTCACTCTCAGCGCGGGCAATGGCAAAGGGACGACGAAGGTCGCCGTGAACCTGCTCATCTCGCCTCTGCCACAAAACATCGTGGGCACTTTTGTCGCCGCTTTGCCCCGCCATGACTTGAATGGTGGCCTGGGTGGCAGGATGGATCTGGTGACCACCACCGCAGGCACCTACAGCGGCAAGGTAGTGATGGGCGGCCTAACGTACAGTATCAAAGGGCTACTCACCTCCACGGTGGGAGTCCCAGTGGTGACGGGTTCCGTCAGCATCCCGCGTGCAGGCAAGCCCGCTCCAGTCCCCCTGCAGCTTTCCTTTACCCTCATCGGCCCGGCACAGTCGTTGACGGGAACCCTGGGCATCGGTGAAGATGCTCTCGGCTTCAGCGGCTGGCTAAACCCTTGGAGCAAGGCGAATACAGCCGACGCTTACGATGGCTATCACACCTTCCGGCTGGACCTGCACAATCCCCCCGTCGGCGCACCTGTGGGCAAAGGTTTTGGCTCCTTCACCGTGGCTGCCGATGGCAAGACCACCATCTCCGGCAGGACGGCGGATGGCGAGACCTTCACCAGCGCCAGTCACCTGAGCCAGATCGGCAAGCTGATGCTTTTTTCGATGCAAAAAGGCAAACCCCAGGGCTCAGTCGTGGGTGAGTTTCGCCTCAATTCGCAGAGCGATGAAGACGATGCAAACAACGTCATCGTGAGCAATCCAGAACAGCTCAGTTGGTGGAAGCCTGAAAGCACCGATCCCAAAGCCCGAATCTATAAAGACGGCGTGGGTCCGGTGGATCTGATTGCCGTGGGTGGGCGCTACAATGCCCCTGTCTCACCCCAGGTGGTTTTGGACATGGATGCAGGGGCCTCGAATGCGCTGCTGGTGCTCACCGGTGCCAGTGTTGACGCAGCCTCCCAGCCTCCCGGGACCTTGGTGGATATCCTGGCCGGAAACAAAGCCCAGCCTTCCGCGCCCCTCGCTGCTAAAACCACCCTCACGCTCAATGCCAAGCTGGGCACCTTCACGGGCAAGTTTTCCCTGCTAGATGCAAACCCTCGGGAGATCGCCCCTTTGCAGGTGCCACGCGCAGTGACCTATCAGGGCATCATCGTGAAAACGGACAGTGGGTTGCGTGGGCATGGCTACTTCCTTTTGCCTGATCTGCCCTCCGTCTCCAAGCAGGACACCCCGACCACCAGCCCCATCCAGTCGGGTGCGGTGACACTGGTGGAATGGGCTGAAATTCCTTAAGCGGGCTGAACTTCTCACCCTCGGCTGTGCTCAGAGAAAGATGCGGTGAATTTATAATGCACATCCTGAGTCGCCCTGCTTAAATCACGGCCATTCAAGCTGTGATCGAACTTTTCCAGGAAGCCCTCGCCATCTATAACCTGCCGCTCACCGCGCTGCTGGGCATGGTGGTTTTTTACTGGTTGATGGTGATGGTGGGCGCGCTGGATTTTGATCTCGATCTTTTTGATGGCGGCTCGGACATGCCTGACCTTTCAGCGGACCATGGCGGCGGTTCCCTCGGCGGGGCCATGCTCACGGCGGGGAAGTTCCTCGGCTTCTCCCAGGTGCCCATCGCCATCTGGGGTAGCTTCTTCATTCTCTTCCTCTGGCTGGCAGGCCTCATCCTGAATTACCGCTTCAATGGTGATGCGGGTGACCGCAGCCTGGCCACGGCTGCTTGGCTGCTCATTCCGGGCGGAATCTTGAGCCTGGCTGCGACCAAGCTGATCACGTACCCGGTGGCCAAGCTCTTCGCGGCCATGACGGATGTGGCCACCGAAAGCCTCGCCATCGTTGGCCAGGATGGTGTGGTCACCACCACAGCCCTGGATCACGAGTTTGGTCAGGTGCAGGTGCAGCAGGATGGCGCACCCGCCCTCCTCAATGCCCGGCTCCATCCAGGCCAGTCTCCTTTGCAGAAAGGGGACCGCATCCGCGTCCTCGAGGCGTCTCCCGAAGGCTCCTTTTATTACGTCGAATCCATTCAACCTCACACACTCCCATGAATGCTACCCACCCGCCTCTCGCCGTCTTTGGCCTGGAGATCACCGCCTTTGTCTTCGCGGCATTGGTCGGTCTTTTCATCGTCTTCGGCATCCTCATCCTCATCTCGCGTTTCTTCCGAAAGGTGCAGCAGGGCCAGGCCATCGTACGCAACGGCATTGGCGGCACCAAGGTGTCCTTCAATGGCATGATGATCATCCCCATCGCCCATCAGGCCGAGTACATGGACATCTCCGTGAAGCGCATCGAGATCGAGCGCAAGGCCACGGAAGGTCTCATCTGCAAGGACAACATCCGTGCGGACATCAAGGTCGCATTCTTTGTTAGGATCAACAAGATTGATGAGGACGTGAAGCGGGTGGCCCAGTCCATCGGCTGCGTGCGTGCCTCCGCCATTGACACCCTGCGCACCCTCTTTGATGCGAAGTTTTCCGAGGCGCTGAAGACCGTCGGCAAGCGCTTCGACTTTGTGCAGCTTTACAATGAGCGCGACCATTTTAAAACCGAGATCCTCAAGGTCATCGGCACCGATCTGAACGGCTTCACCCTGGACGACTGCGCCATTGACTTCCTGGAGCAGACCCAGCTGGAAAACCTGGATCCGCAAAATATCCTCGATGCCGAGGGCATCAAGAAGATCACCGAGCTCACCGCCACCCAGGCAAAGCTGGCCAACCACATCCAGCGCGACAAGGAGCAGATCATCAAGCAGCAGGACGTGAAGGCCCGCGAGGCCATCCTGGAGCTGGAGCGTCAGCTTGCCGAAACGGAGGCCAAGCAGAAGCGCGATGTCGAAAGCGTGAAAGCCCGCGAAGAGGCCGAGACGCTGAAGGTGCAGTCTGAAGAGCGCCTGAAGTCCGAGCGTGCGAAGATCGCCACCGATGAAGAGATCGCCATCGCTACGGAGAACAAAGACCGCCAGGTCCTGGTGGCCCAGCGCAACAAGGAGCGCACGGATGCTGTCGAGATCGAACGCGTCACTCGCGACCGCGACCTCGAAGTCATCGAGCGCGAGCGCATCACCACGCTGAAGACCATCGAGAAAGAGAAGGCCGTGGAAGTGGAGAAGAAGAACATCCAGGAGGTCATCAAAGACCGCGTGGTGCTGGAAAAAACCGTCGTCGTCGAGCAGCAGAAGATCAAGGACACCGAGGCCTTTGCCACGGCGGATCGCGAGAAGCAGGTAGCCCTCACCAATGCGGAAAAGAACGCCCAGGAACAGTTGATCCAGAAGATCAAGGAAGCCGAAGCCGCGAAGGAAGCCGCTCGTCTGGTCGCCGATCAGGAAGCCTACACCTCCATCAAGGCAGCCGATGCCTCCAAGGAATCAGCTCAGCTGCGTGCTCAGGAAATGCTCACCCTGGCCGAGGCCAAACAGGAGTCGGCCACTCGCGAAGCCACGGCTGAAAAAGCCCTGGCTGAAGGCAAGGCCGCGCAGGCTGCTGCCCAGGGATTGGGCGAAGCCCAGGTCCTCATGGCCAAGGCCGAAGCCTCGCAGAAGCAGGGCTCGGTAGATGCCGAGGTCACTCAGCTCAAACTGGCTGCCGAAGCCGATGGCATCACCAAGAAAGCCCAGGCCATGAAACTGCTGGAAGATGCCGGTCGCGAACACGAAGAGTTCAAGCTCACCCTGGAAAAAGACAAAGCCGTCGAGCTGGCCCATATCAACATCCAGAAGGACATCGCGCAGCAGTAGGCCATCGTGCTTGGCGAGGCGATGAAGTCCGCGAAGATCGAGATCGTCGGCGGCGAAACCCAGTTTTTCGACAAGATCACCAACGCCATTGGCAATGCCCGTGCGGTGGACCGCTTCGTCGAGGGCAGCCGCACGCTCACCGATGTGAAGGAGACCTTCTTCAATGGAGACCCCGAGTACTTCAAGGCTCAGCTCAAGACTATCGTGGATCAGTTTGGCCTAACCAGCGAAGATACCAAGAACCTCACCCTCAGCGCTCTCTTTGCCAAGCTCATCGGCCTGAACCCCGATGAAGCCACCCTGAACAAGCTCACCGGCATGTTTGGCGCGGCCTCTCGCTTTGGTCTGGCCGAGCAGACCGTGAGCGGCCTGCTGGCCGGGAAGGCCACCAAGAAGTGAGATTTCACCAGCTCTGCCTCAGCGGGGCTCCCTTCAATCACAGGTCCATTTTAGGAACATGAATGCCTTCCCCGCCATGGCCGGAAGCTTCTGTGGGATGAGGCTCCGGCCCCGGTCCCAGGGTGGTCGTGTGCAGATTCGTCGGGAGTCGCATGGAGCGGCGAGGACCAACCGATGCGGAACCCTTTCAGGGTTCCTCCTTCGCGGGTGTGTCAGGGCCTCCAGCACCAGGGTAGCCGCTACGCGGCAACCCTTCGCTATGATGCAAAAGCCCCTTGGGCTTTGGGGAACAGGGCCACTGGTTGCGAGCACCCGGGTCGCAGCGCGGCAACCCTTCGCTATGATGCAAAAGCCCCTTGGGCTTTGGGGGACAGGGCCACTGGCTGCAAGGCTCTGCATCATGGCTGCATCATGGTCCCATAGGCACCTCTGCTGTGTGCCAACGGCACACCGGATCATAGCGAAGGGTTGCCGC
>DMMK01000421.1 GCA_003453085.1 Verrucomicrobiales bacterium | reverse complement strand
TTCTCAGGCAAAAACAGTCCACCATCCGTGGCCAGACCGGCTTCGACGGCTTCAGTGAAGGAATGGGGACGGGTCTGCCCGCGGGTGGAGATGTAAAACATGGTTGTCCCCCGAAAATGCCTAGCAACGCACGTAACTCAAGCCCGGAGGCAGGGAAAGCCGTTCCAGGTCATTCCGTCGTCGCCAGGGGCTGGGCCAGTTCATCCAGGGCTCTCACCGCTTTTTCGGCGTGAAGGGGGTGAAACCGGGGGTTCAAACTCAAGGCGCGTGCGAGGAGTTTTTTCGCTCCCGCGCGGTCCTTGATGGCCGCAGCGATGAGGCCCGCATGGTAGTAAATTTCAGCATCGGGGGTGCCTGCACGGAGGGCGATTTCGATGGCTTTGCGAGCGCGCAAAAACTCCCCCTTTTGATAAAGGGCCCAGGCCAGCGTATCTGCCTCATACACATTTTGAGTCTGGGCATGTTCTTCGGCAAAGGTTAGGGCCTTCTCCAACTCGCGATCGTGGTCAGCATAAAAACGGGCCATCTGCGTGTGATCATGGATGCCTTTTTCCGCATGGAGGAGGTGCAGCTTTTCCACCCGCAGGAAGAAAGCCTCAGCCTCCTGTTTCCGCCCGCGGAGGAGGTGCAGATCCCCCATGCCGACGAGCGCCTCGTGATTCTCTTCCTGCGTTAAGACGGCCTGGTAGGCGGTCATGGCCCCAGCTTCATCGCCCATGGCCACTTTGATTTTACCCTGCATCAAAAGCAGCGGCCCATGATCGGGTGTTTCACGCAGGGCCTTCTCCACTGCCTGAGCTGCGGGCAAAAGTGCGCCTTCGTGGAAGAGCATCATGGCCAGCCGAGTGTGGCACCAGGCCGTGTTCTCCGCATGGGGAGCGCCTGCATCAATGGCCTGCTGCATGAGCCAGCGCGCCTTTCTGGAATCTCCATTTAGCCAGACCAAGTAGGCTCCACGGCTGTAGGCGGAGAGATCCGGCCGCGCATCCATCATGGCCTGATAACTTTCATAGGCCCTTTCAAGGTCGCCCAACTCCACTGCCGCATCACCGATGATGCCATGGGAAATGGGATGCGTGGTGTCCACCTCCAGCGCCAGTTTGGCCCAGCGCACGCTTTCTTGAAAATCATGACGACCGCCATGGACCCAGGCCAGCCCATTCAGTGCCTCGGTATTCTGGGGTTCGATTTGCCATGCTTTTTGGTAGGCCTGTTCGGCGTGGGGATACCAAGAGGGTGCCTGGGTTTCACGTTGTTTTTGAGCCAGGGCATCGCCTAGCTGGACCCAAACGGCAGCCTTTTGAGGGTGCTTTTGAGTCATTTGCTCCGCCTCTACCAGCAGGTGATCCGTCTTCGATACAGGGCCTGACGGGGCTAGCATTTCCATCACCGTCTGCACCTCCATGATCACTGCCGGAACGGGCTGCCCCACGGCGGCTTTCGCCGGAGTGACCGGGTTCATGATGGACCAAGTGATGAGGCCCACCGCCGTCACGGCAGCCAAAAGCACCAGGGAGGTGGGATAAGGTGGCTCGTTCATGAGAAGTCTGGATACAGAGGCCTAAAGAAAGCGCGGCGGGTGCAGGTGCACACCGCCGCGCAGGATGGCTTTCTCAGTCGGCCACCGCATTCAGCCTACGCTCGGAATCTTTCTCATTCCGTGTTCCCGAGTGGGGCGTGGCAGCATACGGGAAGGTGCGGTTATACACTTGGTCATTGGAGGGAATATTATCCCCCACCACCGTGATCGTTTCAAAAGTCGGACCGCTGGCGACTGCCGTGAGAGCAATGTCCACCACATCATCGCCAAAGCGCCGACCATTGGGCCAACCGGAAGGCACCATGTTGCCATTGCCATCGGCAACCGTGTCTCCGCCAATGAAACTCAGACGGCTGTAGCCTTCATCTCCGGCGACTCTCACGGGGCCAGTCGTGGTATTCACGCGGATCACATCCGGGATGTAAACGGCCCGCAAGTCAGCCCTTCCCGTGGTGGCAAAGCCAGTGCCGAAGACTGTATTGATCAGCACCGCCACCTCAGGATTTTCAGCAAATCGAGCGAACGTACTCTTATCGGTATTGGGCAGAGTGCGGTTGTAGAGATCTTTTGATCCCAAAGAAACGAGCACTTCATTGAAGAGCGGATTGCCCAGGCGATTGACCTGCACAAAGGCACTGGAGGCAGTCCTGGATGGATACAAAATGGCCTTCGGACGACGAACGGAAGCAAAGACACCCACGCCTGTGGCCGAAGGCTGGAGGGCCCCTGTGTAGGGAATGCTAGGCAGCTGTGAAAGAGGAATGACGATGCCGTAATGCAGCACGTTAAAGCCTTTAAAACCATCCACCCCATTGCCATCCTGGCCTAGACCATCGGCCAAACTTCCCGTGTTATCCAAGATGCGACTGTCCAAAAGATCAAAGATTCCGGCCGTATCCGCATAGAAGCCATCTTCCCGAGGACCCGCAAAAACGGTCACGCCGCTAGGCAGATCATAAGTGGTTTCCTGGGTGTAGGAATCCAACGTTTCACGCGAAGTGGCCCCCGAGATGGCACGGCCCGTTTCAGCATCATTGTAAGCGGGGGTGGTGCGTGCGCCGACATTCGGCGGCGGCACCATGAGATTGCGTCCGAGAACGCTGAGACGTTCACCGACACTGCGAGAGACGGTGTAGGTCTGGGTGTAGTTTTGACGAGCATCCCCCACATGCAAGATAGGGCCCACCTCGGTTCCACGTCCATAGGACAAGATGGTGTCTGGATTTTTCAAACTCGGGCCTCTCACGGGATTCATGTCCGAGAATCGAAAATTATACCGCTGAATCGTAGCACCCGTGACAGGATTGGCGATGTGAATGCAGTAAAGGGCATCATCGGCGAAGCGATCATAAATGACCCCGTCTCCAGGTTCTGAAAAAGGTCTCACGCTTACCTCGACGACCAGCACTTTTTCGCCCGAAGGACGTTGACGGACAAAAGCATAAACATCCGTGAGATTGACCTGCGGATCTTGCTTGATGAGCGGCGCATCACTGTGGCTGGAGGCCTGAGCTTGAGGCATCGCCAGGGTGAGTAAGGAGGTGGCGACGGCCAGGAGCTGTCCAGGGCGTGTCTTCAACCAAGGGCGAAGAAGCCCCAGGGAAGGAGTGGAATGAGTTTTCATGAGAGTGTGGAGTGCGATGCCTCAGAACCCTTCAGCGGATGCTGTCACAGTTCTGGTTAGGTCCTTTTGCGCCCACCCTCCGACCTTGGATTCAAAAAGAACTTTTCAGAGGATTCTTCCGCTCAAAGCCATTCTCTTCCTGTCGCCTTGACATTCCGCATCGCATCGCCAAGGTGATTTCCTGCTCAATTCAAAAAGCGGGCGTAGTTCAATGGTAGAACGGCAGCTTCCCAAGCTGCATACGAGGGTTCGATTCCCT
>DMMK01000650.1 GCA_003453085.1 Verrucomicrobiales bacterium | reverse complement strand
TCCTTTTCCTGGTCCTTGATGAAAACGGGGTCGCGGGCACCGCGGACGAAGGCGGGTTTCACCACCCAGCGGTCCGGATCCTTCATCATCATCTCCAGTTCCCGCCGCTGGCCGCACCACCAGGTGGGCACGCAGGGCAGTTTCAGCTCTTCCCCAAGGATGTGGCGGCAGAGGCCTGGCATGAAGGGGTGGAGGGCAGGGGTTTCGATGACGCCGGTGCCCAGGCCATTGGCCATGGCGATGTTGCCGCTGCGCCAGGCTTCCATGAGGCCGGGTGTGCCGAGGAGGGAGCCGGAGTTCAGCTCCAGCGGATCGCAAAAGACATCGTCCACGTGGCGCACCATCACCTCCACCCGGCGCAGACCCTCGAGGGTCTTGAGCTGGGCGTTGCGGTCGCGCACGGTGAGGTCTGCCCCTTCCACGAGGGGAAAGCCGAGGTAGCGCGCCTGGAAGGCATGCTCAAAGTAGGTCTCATTGTAGGGGCCCGGCGTCAGCATGAGGATGCCTGCATCCCCATGGCGATGTTTCGGTGCGAGGGAGCGTAGCATCTCCCGCTTCAACTCAAAGTAGCTGGCCAGCCGACGGACACGGGAGGCATTGAACTCCTCCGCATACACATTGGACATCACAATGCGGTTTTCCAGGGTGTAACCGTGGCCGCTGGGGGCCTGCGCGCGGTCTGCGAGCACCCGCCAGGTGCCTCCGGCATCCCGCACCAGATCGCAGCCGAGGGAGAAAATGAATTTGCCACCGGGAGGATTGATGCCCATGACGGGGCGGAGGAAGCCCGGATTGGCCTGGACGATGCCAGGGGGCAGCAGGCCGTCCCGCAGAAGTTTCTGGGGGCCGTAGAGATCTAGAAGGATGGCATTCAGCAGGCGGCCACGCTGATCCAGCCCCTCTTGCACACGCCGCCAGTCCTGCTCTGCTACGATGAAGGGCAAGAGATCCAGCATCCAGGGGCGGCTGGTGCCCAAGGCATCATCATAGATGTTATAAGTGGCCCCATGGTCTGCCAGGAGGCGCTGGATGCTTTCGCCACGCTGTTTCAGGTCCGCATCCGAGCACTGGGCGAGAAAGCTGCCGAAGGTCCTCCAGTGGGGGCGCAGCTCACCGCTGGGCAGCACCATTTCGTCAAAGACGCCCGGCATGGCCCGGTAATTGAGCAGACATCCATCGAGGCCACGCATCTGCTGCTGCTGGGACTGGCCCGCAGGCGGAAGGGGTTCGAGAGGAAAAGGCTTGGGGTTGGACATTCGGCGGGGCACTCCTTCATCGCCAGAATGGCGGGATCAAGCAAGGAAACAGATTCAGTGCCAAGGCGGATAGGGAAGTTGGCAAAAGCCGGGAGTTACGAAACAGGCACTTAAGTTACGGTCTCCACCAGGGTTTGGAGAAACCAAGATCGCTGCTTTTCGAGGGTAAACGGCCCCCTGTTTGTCGGAAGCGTTTCACAGATGGAAAGGGAAATGGCTTCCCCGTGGCCTCTGCCGCAAAGCCTTTGTGACCGTTTTGTCACCGTAATCATCTTTGGATTTCAGGGACGTGACTTCACTATCCAGACCGCAGCATCGGCCCTTCACAAGCCCTCGTGCGCGGGAAATTCGTCCTACTGATCCCACGTGAACACCTCCGTCCTCAGACTTTTTCCAATGCTGTGCCTCGCCATGATCGGCCTGGCCTCCGGTGCCGAGCCTGCCACCGCCCCTGCGGATGCGGGCGATTCCATGAACCATGCCCGGTCGCTTTTGCAAAAGTGGGCGGAGACGGAGCGCCTCATCGCCTCCGAGCGGCATGAGTGGGAGCCGGGAAAGGCCCTCCTCGAAGGCCGCATCACCCTGGTGGAGCAGTCCGTGCAGGAGATGAAAAAGAAGATCGCTGAGGCTGAGACCAAGCTGGCCGATGCCAAAAAACGTGCGGCTGAAGTGGAACTGGAGAAAGCCCAGGCCAAAGAGGCCAGCGATGCCCTGCTGGCGGCCGCTGAAGAACTGGAAAAAGGCGTGCGGGCTCTCGTTCTTCGCGTGCCGACGAACGTCAAAGAGAAGATTAAAGTGCTGGCAGACCGCATCCCCAAAGAGGGCGCTGAGGTCAAAAACATCACGGCAGCGGAACGCTACCAGAACGTGCTGGGCGTTCTGAATGAACTGAATAAGGCGAATTTGGAAATCGCCTCCCTGCCAGAAATTCATGAAGTGGGCAACGGCAAGAAGGCCGAGGTGAAAACGGTCTATATCGGTCTGGGACAGGCTTACTTTGTCAATGCTGCCGGTGACATCGGCGGTGTGGGTGTCCCCAATGCGGATGCCTGGGTGTGGAAGACAGATCCCACCATCGCCAAGAGCATGATGGAAGTGCTCGAGGTCATGAAAAAGACGGTGAGCCCCAAGCTCGTCGAGCTGCCTGCTACCATTGATTGAACCTTTTTTGCCGCCTTTAAACTGTATGAAACCTTTTGTTATTCTTTGCGCTCCCTGGCTGGCCCTGGCCACGGCCCATGCGCAGGCTCCCGCTCCTTCAGTGTTCAATTCAGCCGCCACCTCGGCCAAGAAGGACTATGAAAAAAGCCTGGAGGATCTGTCCAAAGTGCGGGCGGAGATCGACAAGGACAAGGAGCCGATGAACCGCAAGCTCTCTGCTTTGGAAGCGGAGCTAGCATCGCTCCAGGAAAAATTTGCGCCTCTGACGCGTGAGCTCGACCAGGCTGAACTGAACGTGGTGAACCTCAAGAATGAGGTCAAGCTGGCTACCGATGAGAGCACCTATCTCACCAACATCATGGATGAGTTCACCAAGGGCTACGAGTCCAAGGTGCACGTCAGCGAACTGCAGCGTCTGGGCGAGGCGCTGAACAAGGCCAAGGCTGCGAGCGATGATGAAAAAGCCACGGCTAAGGATCGTTTCATGGCGCAGGTGGGCCTCATCCGAGCGGCGATCACTCGGCTTGCAGAAGTCATCGGTGGCACCCGTTTTGAAGGACAGGCCGTGGACAGCCAGGGCTTCGTGATGGATGGCAAATTTGCCCTCATTGGTCCCATGGCCTTCTTTTCCGCGAAAGGCGGCACGGGCTCTGGCATTGCGATGCCCCAGGTTGGTTCGCCCATGCCGATCATCCGCAGCATCACCCCTGAGATCAATGCCTCCATCGCCACACTGGTGGAGACGGGCAAAGGCATGTTGCCGCTGGATGCCACCCTGGGCGGTGCCATCAAGGACTTTGTGACCAAGCACAGTTTGTTAGACACTTACAAGCATGGTGGTCCCATCATGCACCCTCTTCTGCTTGTCAGTATTCTGGTTTTCGGCACTGCGATAGAGCGTATCTTCTTCATCCTGCGCGAGAAAAAACGCCGTCAGCCGAGGGATGTACATGAGATTTTGGAGGCTGTGGAAGCTGGCAACTTTGACCAAGCCATCAACCTGGGCGGCAAGTCTAAGGATTATGTGGCCCGTGCCCTCTCTCATGCCCTGGAGCATGTGGAAACGAACATCTCCGATGCACTCGGCATGGCCGCCTCCATGGAGATCAAGCGTTTCAAACGCGGCTTCTTTGTTCTGGATACAGGCATGACCATCGCCCCGCTGCTGGGACTTCTGGGCACGGTGACCGGGATGATGGCTTCCTTTGCCGCCATCGGTGCGGACATGGGGGCCCCCTCTGCCATCACGGGTGGTATTGCTGAGGCGCTCATCGCCACGGCTTTCGGTCTGGTCATCGCCATGACCGGTCTGGTGCCCTTCAACTACCTGAACAACATGGTGGAAGATGCCGAGCACGAACTGGAAGTCGCCGCCTCCAAGATGGAGCTCATCATTGAGAAGAACAAGAAGCACGAGGAAGAGCTGCGCCACCGTCACCGCCAAATGCTGGCGGGTGAAAGTGGTGGACTCCAGCAGATCACTGGCAAGGCCGCTGCCAGCAAGACCCTCGGCCAGGACCCTCTCCCCGCCTAACCATGAAGTTTCGTAAAAAGCCAAAAAAGCACGCCAAGATCGAAGTGGTGCCGCTCATCGACGTGGTCTTCTTCCTGCTGGCCACCTTCGTCATGGTGTCACTTTCCATGACCAAGAACGAAGGCATCACGGTGAATAATCCGGCTGCCTCCACCGCCAGCCCCAAGGATAACAAGGATGCGACCCTGACACTCAGCCTGGCCCAGACGGGGGAGATCTTTTTCAACAAGGAAAAGATCAATGCCGCTCAGTTGCCACTCCGCCTGCAGAGCTTCAAGTCCGCCAACAAAGACGGCCAAGTGGTGGTGAATGGAGACGGCGACGTGCCTCACAAATTCATCGTCACCGTGCTGGATGAGGCCCGCAAAGCTGGCTTCACCAAGATCGCCCATTCTGTCGAGCGGAAGTAACTTCGCTGCCACGATCCTCCTGTCATGAAACAAGCTGTTGTTGGCCTGCTCGCTGCCCTGGGGCTTCATGCCATCGTATTCCTCTTTGGCGGTTTTTTGATTCCCAAAGGTGAAGAAGGCGTGAAGAAAAAGGAAGTGCTCGTGGAGGTGGAGGTGAACAAAAAGGAAGAGAAGAAGGTGGAGGAGGAGCCCAAGGAAAAGCTGGAAGAGCCCGTGCCTGACATTGAACAGGACATGAAGGACTTTCGCGAACTGGCGGCCCCGGCTGCCTCTTCTCCTGGTCCTGCCCTCAGTGCCGCCAGCCTTTCAGATCTCAGCTCCGCCCTTTCCGGCGCGGGCGGCGGGGAAGGGGGCTTTGGCTCCTCGGTCGGTTTCGGCAGTGGGGTTATCGGTGGCAGTGGCTCCGGCAGCATGGGCGGCATGGGTGACATGCTTTCCGGTGGCCAGTTGGACAACAAACCGGAGCCCGTGAACCGCGCCTCACCGAAACTTTCGACAGCCCAGCGGCAAAAGGCCAAAGGGGTCGTTAACCTGATTATCGTGGTGGGTCCAGATGGCAGTGTCTCCAAGGCAGATGTGACCGATACGCCG
>DMMK01000332.1 GCA_003453085.1 Verrucomicrobiales bacterium | reverse complement strand
ACTTGTGGCGAGGCCTTTGGCCTTTACATCGTCGAGGCCATGGCCAGCGGCGTTCCTGTGGTGCAGCCAGAGCATGGAGCCTTCCCTGAACTCATCGCCACCTCGGGCGGCGGCGTACTATGCCCGCCGGATGACGTCAGTGCGCTGGCTGATGCATTGGAAACCTTGCTGCAGGATGACCACCAGCGCGAGCAGATCACCAACCGTGGCCTGCAAGGTGTGCGCAATGAATTCAGCGCCGCCCGCATGGCAGAACGCTTCGATGCTGTCCTCACCGCAGCACGTGGTTAGGCCACGGGTGGAGGCACTCATCCTGGCCCCCTTGAGAATACCCGTTGGGTCTCACCAAAGCCTCACCTCCTGCATTGCCATCGAGCTTCGGCCCGCTATGCTGGGGCTATGAAGTCTGCCCTGCTCCTGCCGCTGTTGGTTTGCCTCAGTCTGCTGGCCTTACTCGGCCATGGCCAGGCGCAGACAGGCAGTTATAAAGGGAAAGTAGTCATCATCCCCGTGGGTGAGGAGGATCTCATCGCCCGCGCCCGGTTTGAATTCATGTCCCGCACGCTGGAACGCTGCACGAATGAAGGGGCCGAAGCCGTCATCTTCGATCTGGATACCCCCGGAGGACTCCTCTGGGACACCGTGGACCTCATGATGAATGACCTGCAAAAGCTGAAACCGCGCAGCTTTGCATTCGTCAACAAACGCGCCCTTTCTGCCGGGGCCATGATCGCGGTGGCCACCGATGGCATCTACATGGCCCCCACCAGCACCGCCGGGGCTGCCACCCCCATCTATGGCAATGCCCAGGAAATGGGCGATGCCGAACGTGCCAAGATGAACTCCGCCACCATGGGCATGGCCCGCGCCGTGGCCAAACGCAAAGGCCATGATCCGCGAGTCATTGAGGCCATGATCGACATGAGCCGCGAGCTAAAAGTGGGCGACCTCGTTCTGGATACGAAGGACTCCATCCTCACTCTGGATGCCCAGGAAGCGACGATGAAACTGGATGGCAAACCGGTCTTCGCCAAAGGCATCGTCGATAGCCTGGACGACATCAAAAAAGCCGAGGGACTGAAGGGGGGCACGGTCGTTGCTGAACCGACGATGTTTGAGGCCATCGCCATCTGGGTCACCAAGTATGCGGCCATCTTGATCCTCATCGGCGTGGCGGGTGGTTATTTGGAAATGCAGACCCCAGGCTTTGGCATCCCTGGATTTGTCTCCATTGCCGCCTTCGGCCTGTTCTTCTTTGGTCACTATGTGGCAGGCAGTCTCGTGGGCCAGGAGACGGCGGTGGTCGCTGCGCTGTTTGTCATCGGCGTGTTTCTGCTCATCATTGAGCTGGCCATCTTCCCCGGCCTGCTGGTACCGGGCATCCTCGGCTTCATCCTCATCATGGTGGCCCTGGTTTATACCATGTCTGCCTGGGAGGTGCCACTGCCCGCCACACTGCCCGGCGACGGCAAAGAAGTTCCACAGGAGGTGGGCTTCAATCTCCAGGTGTACGCCCTCGGTCTGCGCAACTTTGCGTTAGGCATCCTGGGGGCAGGCGTACTCATTCTGGCCGTGTTCCGCTTTCTGCCAGAGACCGGTCCCTTCAAGAAACTGGTGCTCACCTCCGCGATTGATGGAGGCGAGGCGAAAACGATCCCTACAGTCGCCGTGAGCGTGGGCGATGAAGGCCATGCCTGCAGCGCCCTGCGCCCCTACGGCACCGTACAGTTTGGCGAGCGTCGCCTAGAGGCCATGGTGGAAGGCGGTTACCTGCCCAATGGCACCCCGGTCCGCATTCGTGAAATTCAGGGGCCGAAGATCATCGTCGAACCCTTTGCGTAACTTGTCAGAGCTGGAGATGAAACCTACTTCGCCCCCGCCAACGCCGCCTTGATTTCCTGCGCGACTTTCTGCGCGAGGTACTCGGAGCCTGCCTCATGGTAATGCACGTCCTGCTTTTTCTGCATCTCGGCCAGCTTGGGGGTGATCCAGGCGTTGAGATCGTTGATGGTCACACCATTTTCCTGCATCACCTTGGCAGCGATAGCGTTGTATTCGCTCACTTCGCCGAACTCGCGCGGCGGGATGAGCGGGCCTTTGGGAATGGGGGTCGTGGTGGCCCAGATCAGCTTGGCTCCAGTCTTCTTCAGCCGTGTCACCAGCATGCGCAGATTCGCCTTATAGTCCGCCGCTTCCACTTGGCGTTTGCCATCCGGCATGAACTTCAAATCATGGATGCCCCAGTTAAAATGGATGACCGCCCATGGGCCGTCGCCTAGCCACTTGTCCAGATTCGCCACGCCATTTTTCGTCGGCCCGCCGTTTTGAGGGATGCGATGCACATTGGCCACACCTTCCAGCAACTTCCGGGTCGGCAGGGTGTAGCCCATGGAGATGGAATCCCCGATCAGCAGCACGCGAGGCAGGCCAGCTACATCCTGCACAGGCACGATGGACGGATTTGGCGCGGCCTTCTTGGTGGGAACCTTGGTTTCTTGGGACCAAGCGGGTGCCACGAGGGCCAGTGAGAGCAACGACAGCAGCAGAGGGCGAAGTTTCATGAGAAAGGATGGGGCAAGGAATCAACGCCCTTCCCCCACTTCGGCAAATCCTGCGCCGCCTGCGGAAAGAACGTGAAACCTGAACGCATCTGCATTCCCATGTCCTTCATGCGATTTCAGATTCACGACCTCCGCTTTCATGTGCTGCCTATGCGCACGCGCTTTCCATTTCGTTATGGCATCGCCAGCATGAGCGCCCTTCCCCACTTACTGGTGCGCGTGGAGATGAGCGTGAATGGCAAGACCGTTCAGGGCACTGCCAGCGAGGGCCTGCCGCCAAAATGGTTTACCAAAGATCCCCACACTTACTTCGAGCAGGACCTGGCCGAGATGCTGGCGGTGATCCAGAATGCCTCCCGCCTCGCCCGTCTGGCCTCGGCCACGCCCGTCACCTTTTTTGCCTGGTGGCAGACCCTGTATCAGGAACAGGCGCGCTGGGCCGGAGTGAAACAGGTGCCATCCCTCCTGGCGAACCTGGGAGTGAGCCTCATGGAACGCGTCGTGCTGGATGCCCTCACCAAAGCGGCAGTCATGCCTCTGCATTCCTTGTTAGGCTCTGAAAGCCTGGGCATCCATCTGGGAGAGATTCATGAAGAGTTACACGGTCTCTCGGTGGCTCAGGTCTTAGCCCCTCAACCTCTGCCGCAGATAAACGTGCGCCACACGGTCGGTCTTGGAGATCCGCTTTTCGCCCAGGACATTCCGGAGGATGAACAACTGCACGATGGCCTGCCACACGCCCTGGATGAATCCATCCGCGCCTATGGGCTGCGTTACTTCAAAATCAAGGTCTGTGGTCAACCCGAAACCGACCTACAGCGGCTGCGTGAAATCACCACCGTCCTCACCCGCGAATGCCACTCCGGTTTTCACGCCACCTTGGATGGCAACGAGCAGTTTCTCGACCTCGCCTCCTTCCGCGACTTTTACGAAACGCTGCGGGCCGAGGCTGCCCTGGCCCCGCTGTTCCAAAACTTGCTGCTCATCGAGCAACCTCTGCACCGCGCCCATGCGATGAAAGACGATGTCGCCCCTGCTCTCGCTGCCTGGCAGGACGGCCCCGGCCTCATCATTGATGAATCCGACAGTGCATTGACCGACCTACCCCGTGCGCTGGCACTGGGCTACATCGGCACCAGTCACAAGAACTGCAAAGGCATCGTCAAAGGCCTGGCCAATGCAGCCTTGCTGAAAGTGCGCGGGGCCACCTCTTCACGCCCGCTCATCCTTAGCGGTGAAGATTTGGCCAACGTCGGCCCGGTGGCCCTGCTACAAGATCTGGCCATGATGGCCGCGCTGGGAGTGACCCATGTGGAGCGGAATGGCCACCACTACTTTAAAGGCCTGTCCATGCATCCCGAAGCTGTGCAAAGTGCCGCCCTTCACCACCACAGCGATCTCTATCGCCAGCACGAAAACGGCTTCCCGACGCTGAACATCCGCCAAGGTTCGCTGGATCTCCAAAGCGTCAACGCTGCCCCCTTCGGCTGTGCCTTAGAGCTGGATCTCGAGGCCTATGAACCCCTCAACACCTGGATCAAACGCGGCGGTATGACGGAGTTGTAAAGACTACCATACCTACCCCACGCGCACATCAAAATGCTCCAAAGTCACAGGCTTGCCGCCCAGATGGCGAAACTCAAAGACGTTTTTTCCATTTCGCAAAAGCTCAGCGGGCAGGCTCCAGGCACGCAGGGTCTCAGGCAGGCCTAACAAAGAAGGATAAGGGTTTTCAAAAGGCTCGCTGACATCGCTCACCACCTCCAAGAGCGTGCCATTGCAACGTGCTTCGAGCACGCGCCCCTCCAGCGTCGCATCGGCCTGGAGGCGCAGCCTTCCCTGCCCTTTCCAGCCGCCAGTGGCTGGGGCCATGTCCAGTTCAAAACTCGTTTGGGCCTTTTCCTTCAAGCCACGCGGCAGCACGGGCGGCCTAACATAAGGGTTGTTCCAGCCCGTAGCGAGAAACCAATGCTGCGGCTGGGTGGCGAGATCCCCACGTTTTGCCAAAGAGGTCAGCACCTCAAACGGAGGTTCCGCAAAGGGACCACGCCCGGGCCCGCCGTGCTCCCGGTAATAGGCAAAGTTAAAAAGGCTCACGCCATCCGCCCCACGGGCATAGGCCAGGTGTGCCGTGGTCTCATACTGCTGCCTCGTGGTGCGGCGAAAGGTGCAGGTGTCATACC
>DMMK01000749.1 GCA_003453085.1 Verrucomicrobiales bacterium | reverse complement strand
ATGCGATATAGGGTGAATTTGTCGGCTGCGTGCAGGATGGCATAACCGAAGCCATAGGGGGCGGCACCGTCCTGCGTGACATTGACTCCGGGGGCGATGTCAAAGCCGCTGACGCCGTCAAACTGCAGCGGCACACCGGCCACGGTGAGGGGCTTGGTCACCGTCAGCACGGTGGCATTCTCCGGGGAGCGGATTTGCAACTGGCCGGTGGCAGGATCGAGGGTGCAGAGGGTGGTCTGCGTGGCATCGGGCTGGCTATTGGAATAGGCGCAGCCCTCGAGGGTGCCTGTCAGAAAGGGATCGGGCTGGTTGCCTGCATTGCCGGCATGGGTATCCACCGGCAGGCCCGTGGTGGCGTGGATGCGAAAATTCAACGTGCCCTGGATGACGCGCAGGGTGTCGGTCTTCGGGTCATAGTCCATGTCCCAGGGATGAAGATGAAAGAACATGGGCTGGCCCGAGGAGCCATGAATCTGGAAGGCCGGAGCCACCGCGGTGGCTGCGCCGGTGCCTGGGTGGATGTGGTAAAGCTGGAGGCTGTCCGCCGTCACATCCACCGCCAGACCAAAGAGCCCCTGCGTTTGCGGGCGGGTATCCAGCGCCACCATGAACTGGTTCGTAGCCAGGCCGGTGATGAAGGTGTGGGCTTCCGGTTCGGTGCCGAGCTGGCCCACGGTGGTGGTGACCAGGGAATTGTGCCGGAGGTAAACAACCTCCGTGCTGGCCACTTGCGCGGCGGCGGGTGCCAGGGTGCAGGCCAGGAGGCTGGCCGCGAGAAGGGGCCGCAGCCCCCTCTGGAATAAACGGGAAACGGCCACGAAGGTGCGGGGGGAAAGCGGCATAAAAAGGGCTGCGGGGGCAGGCGGATGCATCGCCCCAGACGGGTGTGAAGTCAATGGATTAAGGATTTCCGATAGGGCTGGGGAGGTGGGCAAAAGAGGTGGACGGCGGTGGCTCCACAGGGTGGTCTGGGCGGCGAGTATTGGAGAAGACGAAAGGGGTTGCATGGCCGTTGTGAGCGAGGCCGACGAGCAGAAATGATGAGAAATAAGAAGGTCTATAAATTTGGTAATTTAAAGAAACCATTGAACCTAAAGCAAGGTGTATGGCCTGATCATTTTAAGAGAGAGATGGTGATAAAAATAGGTGAACGAAGAAAGATTTCGTTGCGCGGTTTGTTTAGGCTTGTTATGGCATTGTGCATGAAAACTCTGGCTCCCTTGGGTTCTTACTCGGTCATTTGCACGGTTTTGTGCGTTTTGGCTCCCCATGAATTGGCCGCGCAACAGCGATACGGCCCAATGTCTGAACCGCGAGTCAGTGTGGGGCTGGAGCCACCCAAGCCAGAGGGCATGATCAAGATCGGCACACCGCAGGTGTATTCCCGCCAGCTGGTGTTTCGCGACAGGTCGGAGGAGATCCAGTACCTCTCGGATCGGCTGAAGAGTACCACAAAGTACAATGCCAGTTACCAGGGCATCGTGGATGCGCGCACGTATCAGGCCCTGGGGCTGCAGATGGCGCTGTCGCTGAATCCACAGGCAGGGAAGGTGGCAGACCAGTCCACCCTGAACCAGGTGCAGACGCTGGAGAGCCAGATGGAGCAGAATGAATTGGCGGCGGAAGTGAAGAAGCTGAATCTGCAGATCGAGATGGAGAAGGCGAAGCAGGCGCTGGAAGCCCTGCAAAAGAATGGCACGCAGCCGCCTGCCGGCGGTACGGTGACTCTGGATGAGGCGACGAAGACGCAGATCAGCAATCTGGATACGCAGATCAAGGCCTTGAGCACCAAAATCGAAGCTCTGGAGAAAACGGGGGTGCCGACGGTGGCCGGGGTGGCGAACCGGGTGAAACCGGGCCTGCCGACTGACCCGGCGAAGCCCTCAACCGCGCTGGATACGGGAGGGACGGAGGCGAAGACGACAACGGCGACGATCACGCCCATCGAGCAAGAGAAGGCGGTGCTGGAGGTGCGGCGGTTTTTGCAGAATGAGCGGCGCCGGCTGAGCTTTGATGACATGCACGATGGGGCCGGGGCCGTGGCGGTGGATCTGGGCATGCTGGTGAGCCTGATCCCCCCGAAGAACCGCGATGCGTATGCGGTGGTGGAGGCCCATGTGGAGGATGTGCGCTTGTGTGACTGTGAAGATAAAGAAAAGATGGAGAATGCCTTTGCGCAAACCCTGCTGAGCGCGCTGGCGGCGGAGCGGCACTACATCGAGGAACGGCTGGCTTCGGGGGCGCTGCCTCTGGGGGAACGGTATTTTGACATCGCGCTGAGACAGCTGCAGACCGAGGCGGGGGCCGGGGAGGCGCTGGCCAAGCCGATGGCTTTGGAGCCACAGTTGCCCCCTTCAGGCAAAGGGCTGGTTTCGCCCTTTTTCAGGAATGGTGTGATACCGCTTTCGGCCCCGGATGTGGAGCGGCTGCGGAAGTTGCCAAGCATGAGCACGAATCAGTTTTCGGCTGACTTTCGCAGGCGCGTCAATGAAGTGGATCTGCAGGCAAAGGCGGCCCCGGTGGCTGATGCGACGCAGGAGGTGGCCCCGCCCGCACCTGCTGTGCCAGAGGTCGAAAAAGAGGTGGAGAGGAACAGCATGGACCGCTTCATGGAGGAAATCCTCCTGACGATCATTCCTGCGTCGGAGCTTCCCTCGCCCGGCTCCCCTACTCTCGATGTCAAAACGAAGAACAAGTACCTGGAAAAGCTGCTGAACCGATACATGCAGATTTATTGGACGGAGGAGTTCGGCAAGTATGCGGCGATGAGGAAATCGGGAGGAGGTGGCGGCGATGGCTCGTGGAGTGGCAAAGAGGTGGTGTATGTGGCTCCGGGGCAGTCGGGCCCGACTCAGATGACCAGCGGCGGCAAGGTCATTGTGGGAAAGCTGAAGGATGGCCCGCTGGACCTGACTTTGGAGGATCTGAAACGGGTGGCGAAGAATGCAATCGAACAATTTGAAGTCAGGGATCGGTCTCGCGTGCGGGTGCTGGCGGTGGACCCGGCAGACCAGGGCCAGAACATTTCCAGCGTGGGGGCTTCCCAGACCATCACGGACCTGACCTTTGCGATTTCAGCCGCCCTGGCCCAGGGCGCATCGGGCAGCGGGCGGATGGATTCCTACACGGAAAACCGGCTGTACTTGCAGAGTGCGAACCGGAAGCCCCTGGCGGTGGGCTTTGTGGATGGCGGCGGTGAGCTGCCCTCCTTTGGCTGGGTGCTGGGGCCGCGCTTTGAGATGCAGATGAAGCGGGGTTTCCCCTCGTTCTGGAGCAAGAAACCTGTGCCAGCCTTTGCCCATGAACCGACCCAGCACCAGGTGCAGGTATCCGTGGGGCTGGCCTCCTGGACACCGGAACTGCGGGTGCATACCAAGAGCTGGTGGGTGGACAAGAAAACGGGGCGGCCAGCGACAGCGGTCCACACCACCTCGCCCATGCCGGTGAAGCTGCTGCCGGACTATTCGGCCATGACGGAGGGGCTGCTGGATTGCCTGCGTGGGCGGCGGCGGCCACCGCGTCTTTTCATCGGCAACCGGGAGGAGCGGTTCATCCTTTCGTCCCAGGGCTCTGTGCACAAGCTGGCCCTGGTGGGCAAGGACATGTGGCGGTCCCCCGCAGTGTATCTGGACAGCCTGCCGGCGAAATCGGTGGAGGTGATGCCGGGCCTCGTCGGTGTGGTGGCCACCTTTGAGGGCGACCTGCCTGCCTCCAATGATGACATGTACGACCTGACGGTGAGCACAACGGATGGCTTTGATATCATTTATAACCGGGTAGTGGTACCCGAGCTGGAAGAAGAGGCTGCACCCGCGCCGAATCCGGGCCAGGTACCCAGCGTGCGGCTGGGGCTGCAGCAGCCAGTCATCAAGCACCCATTCAATGACAATGGGGAGCTGGTCATCCCGCTGACGCTGCTGGAAAATCCTTTCCCCATGCTGCCACCGCAGAGCCTGCTGGCAGCCAAATGCTTCCCGCTGGGGCTGTATGATCGCATGGTGGACGCCAGGCCGCAGACGGGGATGAACAATACGCTGACGCTGGTGGTAGGAAAGTCGGCTGAGCCTCTTCTGAAGTCGGTGCCAGGGTTGGAACTGACCTCCCCCAGCGGCAAGCCAGCCTCCGCCCTGATGTCCTTCACGGTGACGATGCAGGTGATGAATCCGCAGGCGGGGCTGCCTGAGGCGAGGGATGTGGTGACGGGCAATCGGCAGGTGCTGCTGGTGGATCCGAAGCGCTGCCTCTTTACGGCCCAGGAGGGGCTGAAGTTTACCCTCGGGGATGTGGAGCAGGAGCTGCGGCTGCTGTTCCCGGACCAGGTGCTGGCGGACCATTTTAAGCTGGCCTACCCAGACCTCGTCACTGCGGCGCTCGCAGGGACGGTGAAGCTGGAGCTGGTGGATGCGGAGGCCGTGACGCGTGTCTATGCGACTCTGGCGATGAAGGGCCCGGCCACCGATGTGGCGCAGGGGCTTTACTTCCGTGTCCCGCCACGCACAGATGCGGCGTTTTTCAACGGCCTGACTCTGGATCCTACCAAGGATACAACCCGGACGAAATCCTTTGTCCTGCGCCTGAGCTATGGCAGCACCTATGAAAAGGTGGGCAAGACAGTGACGCTGGAGGTGCCGCTGAAGCCAGCGAGTTGAGGGATGAGATGGAAAAGGTGGTGGGGTGTAAAGGCACACTTACGCGCCCCAAGGAGCGGGACTTGCCAAGCCCCGTGGTTCTGGGGCGCGGATGGGTATCGGTGATGGGATGGGGGCTGTTTTACAGGATTGACAAGATGGACAAGATTAACAGGAAGTGTGGCAAGGTGATCAGTGCAGGTTTGTTCGGTCTGTGGGTGTGTAGCCTTTAGGCGATTCCATGACCTGCCGGACCTTCTCCAAGATCGCCTAAAGGCTAGACACCTGCAGAGCTGGCGGGAATGGAGGGGTAAGCCGACCCAAAGTTTGGGCTCTAGGAGTGGGACTTGGCAAGTCCCGTGGTTGGGTGGGGGATAGGCACGCAAAGACGCCAAGGTGCAAAGGGACTGAATTTTTTTGCGCCTTTGCGTAAGTCCTGCTGTGGGGGCTGGAGGAAGCGCTTTCTTTTCGCCAGGCGGTGACGTGTATTTTGTTAGGCGAAATGGATCCGCCGTTTTTTACCAGTCATATCTCTGCCATTCTTTAGGAGGTGGAGGCATGAGGGTTGAGGAAGGTTCAAAGGCCGGGACTTGGCA
>DMMK01000748.1 GCA_003453085.1 Verrucomicrobiales bacterium | reverse complement strand
CAGAGGTACCAGGGTTTGGCGGGATCCCGATGCTGCCCGCGGATGTATTCGGCGGCCCAGCGGGTGTAGTTGTCCGTGGAATAGTCGGGGTTCAGTGTTTCGGCTTTGACGCCATTGATCTCCAGAATCTGGCCTTCGTAATAGGCCCCGGCATTGCCTGGGTATTTCGGGCGGTTCCAGACGATCTGGTAATCCCAGTCGCGGCCATACCCGGAATCAATGCCCGTATGCCACTTGCCGATCTGCGCTGTGTGATAGCCCTTCTGTCGGAACAAGGCGGGGAAGAACGGTGTCTTCTGCGGGTCATACTCACTGCCGGGATACTTCCCGCTCATGCGCATGGATTCGATACCATGGGGATGCCGACCTGTGAGCATGGTGGCGCGTGAGGGCATACACCAAGCACCCATGTAGGCGTGGCTAAATCGCACCCCGCTTTTTGCCAGGGCATCCATGGCGGGGGTGTTGACTCCTGGCAGCGCCTCCGGATAGCAGGAAAGCGTCTTGTAGGAATGATCATCGGTGAAGATGAACAGAATGTTAGGCTGCCTTGGCGCTGCGTGGGCGGCGCTGCAAAGGGCCGTGGCCAGCAGAAGAAAACGAAAAAGTCGCGTGGACATGTCCCTCTAAACGCGGGTGCCCGGGCAAACTCTCAGCTGTAGGACATTCCTGTGCGGCGAGGCGTTTTTTCCATCACTGACCGACCATGGCCGCCTGATTGATCCGAGCGCCGGAAGGATCCACCACTTTTACGGTGACAAAGAAAATGACGTGACGGACACGGCGGCGTTTGACGTCGCTTTTGAAAAGGCGGCCGATGAAGGGCGCATCACCCAGCAGAGGCACTTTGTCAGCAATAATATCTACTTGATCTGTCACCAGTCCGCCGAGGACGACCGTGGCACCGTCATAGATTTTGACGGAGGTGATGATCTTTCGAGAGTCAAAAACCGGCTGGAAAATCAGGTTGGGTGTCAGTTCCAAAAAGGAGCCTTCAAACAGCGTGCGGATGGGGGAGCCGTAGTTCACGAACCCCGAAAACTCAGTGAATTGCGGGGTGACGGTCAGGTCCACCGTGCGTCCATCATCAGAAATCACTGGTTCCACATCCAGAACAACCCCTGTTTTGCGCATTTCAAAGGCGGTGGGGGTACTTGGTGTTACTACTGCAGGAGGGAGGCCACCTGGAACCGTCAGCCCTGTGTCAGGATCAATCAGATTGCTCTGACCAATGTTTGTCGGGATCTGTGGCGGGTCGAATTCGGTCGGGTAAATAAGCTCGCGAGTGATTTCCACCGACGCCTTTTGGCCGCTGCGGGTGACAACGCTGGGCTGTGAGGCGAGATCAATGCCCTTTTTCTGCGCAACGGCCCGGAGCACTCCCTGGAATTCAGGATTCGAGAGCACACCGCTCACGGAAAGCACGCCTGGAGAGCGTCTGGAGACGGTGGGTTTGGCACCGAAAAGTACGCTGTCGATGCTGTTGTTGCCCAGGTCGCCCGAGGAGCGGAGACCCGTGGTCAAAGGATTCATGCCGATGGCCGTGGACACGCCGGGGGCAACGAATTTTTGGAAAGGAAAGTCGCCTGTTAGGAAATTGGCTCCTGTGAGGGCATTGCCGATCGAACCTCCGCCAAGTTCCGCCTGGCCGTTGTTCACACCAAAGGCTCCCAGCAGCCAGTCAAAGCCGATTTCGTCCAGGCGATTGTCGCCCACTTCCAGCAGACGAACTTCCACCACCACCTGCTTGGGGGATCGGTTGAGCGCCTGCTCCACCAGCATGTCCACGATTTCCAGGTTGGAGGCTGTATTGCGCACCACCAGCATGTTGCTCGAGGGGCTGTAGTTGGCACCGGTGCCTTCCCCGAAAGTGACGCCGTAGCTTTGCAAAAACTCCTGGGCTCCAATGCGCTTGATCTGGATGCCGCTGGCTGTGCCCGCCGTATTGGCAGCTGCAAAAGGGTCTGCCGTGGCAGGTGCCGCAGCCGCGCCGCCCACCGGGGCGCTGGTGATGAAATCCGGGGGTACGCGGTAGGATTTCGAAATGATCACTCCCGAATTTTCAGTGAGCGAAACCAGACGCACGGCGTAGTCCTCCACCCGGTAAGTGATGCCCGCGATCTCAGTTACGTAACGCAGGACTTCTTCGATAGGTACTTCCTTCAGGTTCAGGGAAATCGGCCGAGCAGGATGATCGGCGGGGATGCTGACCACAAAGTCCACCCCTTTGCCGGTGGGATCCAGGTCCCGGGCCCGAACGCGAAGATATTCCATTACTTCTTCCAGAGTGGCACCGCTGAAATCAATCTGGGAAATTTTCAGATCACGAAGCTTTTGCTGAATGGCCTCGCGACCGCCACGGATCCCCGATGCAGCGGTTGAACCCGCTTCTCCAAAGAGACCGGAAACATCTCGGCTGCGGAGCGTGGGTTTGTTTTCCCAGGCTTCATTGACGTCATTGAGCATCTTGCTCCGGCGATGATCACGGGCGGAGTCAAAGTAGCTGCTGCGTTCCTTTTCAGTCGTTTCCATGCCACGGCGGGCCGCCGTGTTGTAGGGGTCCACGCGGAGGACTTCCTCATAGGTGAGCAGGGCTTTGTCATGCTGGCCAGTTTCACGCTGGGAATTGGCCAGGAGGAGCAGCTTTTCCACCTGGGAAACTTTGGCGATGTGTTCGGGAGTCAGCGCTGGGGGATAACGGTCAGGATCACCGAACCGCTCCCTCAGCCGGGCAATGCGGGAGTTCCCTTTGGCCACATTCTCCTGGTCCAGTTTGTCCAGGATGGCGTTTGCGGCTGGGTAGTCGCCTGCATCCACCAGCTCTTTCGCCCGTGCGAGACCTGCACGCAGATAACCGTCCAGGGCAATGGCTCGGGTTTCCTGGGCAAGGGGGACATCGGGAAGCGTGAGATAGGCTTCTTCAAAAATGACGAGGGCCGCCGCGCTATTTCCATTTTTAAGCAGGCTTTCAGCCTCTGGCAGGCGGGCCTGCTGGGTGGTGACGATGGTGGTCCGCCGTTGCACTTCTTTATCGGCAAGGCTGGAGGTGGATCCTTCTCCTGCCTGGGCTTTGAAGGACGGAGCAAGGCTGCCAGCCAAGGCCAGAAAGGAAACGGCCGCAGAGACTGCGTACTGGCGGGCGGGGCGTGTGTTCCGGCTGTGCATTCGGTGTCGGGGGCAGGCGAAACGCGAGGAATATCAACTTTTCCAGCCCAGCCCAAGCATTTTCTCTGAGGAACGCATCTTTCATGCGTTCTGTGCTTGTCTGATGTGCGGATATTAGCGGATTCTTTAATGATACATAAAGATGATGCAACTTTTCAAAAATAGCAGAGTTTGACATTTCCCCCCCTCAACCATGTTTTCGTTTCGTGAGTTTTCTAGCCGTTTGGATTTGGCGTCTGTGCTGCGCTGCCTTTCATATGCTTTGGCATGCGGCGGCATTTTCCAAGTCTCCACCTTGCAGGCGCAGATCAATGACCTGAATGATTTGCGCCAGCTCCTGGGCCAAAATGGTGGCGTCACGGCCAAGGCGACGCCTCAGGCTCCGCCGGTGTCCACAAACCCCAACGTTTTTTACACCAATCCAGGAGCGTGGGGAAAACTCCGCTGTGCCTACATCTACCTGGAGGCTCCCAAGTCCCTGGTGGACAGTTTTCCCCTCCCCAATACCCG
>DMMK01000186.1 GCA_003453085.1 Verrucomicrobiales bacterium | reverse complement strand
ACAGAATGCCATGCAGGTGCGCAAGGATGAGGATGCGGTGGCTTATGTGAAGGGCGATTCCAAGACAGCCTTCCCGCTGAAATTTGTGCGCATCGAGCCCTTTGTGATTCCTAAACAATCCCTCACCGGAGCCAGCACGGAGCGCGTGGACACCCGCGTTCTCCAGGTCATCTACGAACTGCAAATTCCCCAGGGCAAACAGCTCTATGTGGGCCAGCAGGTGGATGTCATGATTGGTGGTCAAAAACCCGCCACCCCCAAATCATGAACTTGGTCGAACTCGCCCAACGCCTGCGTCAAACACGTCTCGACAAGGGGCTGACGCTGGATGAAGTCGCCGCCGCCTCCGGGGTCGGCAAAGGCATCCTTTCCAAGGTGGAAAACTTTCGCGTCACCCCCACCCTGCCGACCCTCGCCAAACTCAGCGAAGCCCTCGGGGTGAAGCTTTCCGTGCTGCTAGATGGCCTGGATGCACGCCCCCGGATCAGCATCGTTCGCCAGGGTGAAAGAAAGCTCATCGAGCGCGACCGCACCCAGTCGAACATTGATTATGAATCCCTGGCCCACCGGCGTGCCGACCGGGCCATGGACCCTTTTGAACTGCGCATCCCCGCCCGGGGAGGTCGTGTGGAGGCCATGCCGCATGAAGGCGAAGAATTCCTGCTCGTCCTGGAAGGCCAGGTCGCCTTCGAGTTCGACCAGGAGACCTATCACCTGGAAGCCGGAGACAGCCTGTATTTTGATGCAGAGACCAATCACCGCCTGTTCAATGAGACGGCGAAGGATGCACGTGTGCTGTGCGTGTTTTTGGGACGGCGGTATTGAGCAGTAAATCCGTCATCGGTTAGGCCGTTCCGTCAGCCGACTGGCCTATGTTTTGAAGAGATGCCCAAAGTTCTTCACTTTCCAATGTGCCAACATTGTTTCTTGAAAGAAACATTATAGTCTCTAAGTTTAACCTGTCATGACACCTCCTAACCGCCCCATTGAGTCGCCGCTGAACCGTCGTGACTTCGTGACCTCGGCCCTAGCTTTCGGGGCGGGAACGGCCTTTTCGGCCACAGGCGAAAGCCAGAAAGAAGTGCCACCGCTAGGCCCCATCGTGGGGCACACCGAAGAGAACAGCAGCATCCTCTGGATGCGTGCCCAGGTGGCCGGAGAGTATGTGCTGGAAGTCACCCCGGAGGCAGGAGGCGAAGCCACACGCGTCAAAGCCCAGGCCAAGGCCGAAAACGATCTCTGCCTGCACTGGCAGGTCGGCGGTTTGGAGGCAGGCACCCGCTATCGTTATCGTGTCCTTGCAGGAGGGAAATCCCTCGCAGCAGCCGACGCCCAAGTTTTCGCCACAGCTCCCGCAGCCTCCACTCCCACGAAGGTCCGCCTGGCCATCAGCTCCTGTGCCAAAGAAGATGCGGGCAGCCGGGCGGTGTGGAAACGCATGGCGGAGGAAAAGGTGGATGCCGTCGTGCTCATCGGGGACACCCCCTACATCGACAGCACCGATCTGGCCGTGCAGACCCGGCGGCATCAGGAGTTTGCCGCCGTGCCGGAGTATCAGGAACTGCTGCGCAACCGGCCCTGCTGGTGGACCTGGGATGATCATGACTTTGCCGGAAATGACAGCTGCGGTCTGGCTGTGGGGAAGGAAAACAGCCGACTGGCCTTTACTCGTTACCGTCCTCAGGCCTCCTTTGGCGATGGCCAGGAAGGCATCTATACCAGCTTCCGATATGGCCCTGTGGAGGTCTTCATGATCGATGCGCGCTGGTTTTCCATGACCGCCGCGTCTTACGCCAGTCCCACGAAGCCCACTTTGTTAGGCCTGACCCAGTGGCAGTGGCTCCAGGAAAAACTTCTGGCCTCCACCGCCACTTTTAAGCTGCTGGCCTGCGGCATGATCTGGGATGACAAGGAGAACAAGGAGCAGGATGACTGGGGCAGCTACATGCACGAACGCAAGGCGCTGGAGAAGTTCATCGGCGACCACAAGATCCCTGGCGTGATCTACATCGGCGGGGACATCCATGCCAGCCGGGTGCTGAAGTATCCCACCCAAAAAACCGTCGGCTATGACCTCATGCAGTTCATCGCCTCCCCCATCCACAGCAGCACCATCGCCTCGCTGAATGTGTACCACCCGGACCTCGTTCGCAGCGCCGTGGAACCCCACGTGTTTCTCGTCATGGACATTGACTCCACCGTGACACCCGCCCGCCTGAGCGCCGAGCTGGTGAACAAGGATGGAGAACGTGTCTTCACCTACCAACTGAGCCTTTCCGACCTCACCCCAGCCTAACCACTTATGCCAAACGCCGTCTCTTTCTCCGTCAACGGGCGCACCTACACTCCGCCAGCACGCCCCATCGCCGTCATCTGCCTGGATGGCTCTGCCGATGAATACCTGGATGTCGCCCTGGCCCAAGGCCGCATGCCCCATCTCGCCCAATTGAGCCTCCAAGGCTGGCGCGGCTTTGCCCGGGCAGCCATGCCCACCTTCACCAACGTCAACAACTCCAGCATCGTCACGGGCGTTCCCCCCAGCGTGCATGGCATCGGCGGCAATTTCTTTTACGACACCACCACCGGCCAGGAAGTGATGATGAACTCCGCCCAGTATCTGCGGGCCGAAACGATCTTCCGCCACGCTCAATTGGCTGGCCGGAAGGTGGCCGTGGTGACCGCGAAGGAAAAGCTGCGGGACATCTTTGCCTCGGGCCTCATCTCGGAAGGCGGCATTGCCTTCTCCACGGAGAAGGCGCGCTCCGCCGTGATGGAGACGCACGGCATCGCGGATGTGGAGGCCCTCTGCGGTCCTCAGCCGGAGATTTATAGTGGTGAGGCCAGTGTCTATGTCCTGCGCGCCGGGGCAGCTCTGCTGGCAGCCGGACGGGCCGATTTCCTTTATCTTTCGACCACGGACTACATGCAGCACAAGCACACTCCGCAGGAACCGGAGGTGGTGGATTTCTACGCGGCGATTGATGCGGAGATCGGCAAGCTGTTGGCCCTGGGAGCCATTGTGGGTGTGACAGCAGATCACGGCATGAATGACAAACAGACCGCCGAGGGAACCCCCAATGTCATCTACCTGGAAACCGAATTGGAGGCCGCTTTCGGAACAGGCTTCCGCGTTATCCTGCCGATCACCGACCCCTACGTGGTGCATCACGGCGCCCTCGGTTCCTTTGCCCAAGTCCACGTGCCGGAGGGGGCCGACATCCCCGCCATACAGCGCTGGCTGGCACTGCGAAAGGGCATCTCCGAATGTCATGACCGCAGCACGGCGGCACGCCTGATGGAACTGCCCGAAGACCGCATGGGGGATCTCGTGGTAGCCAGTGGCCGGGATGTGGTGCTGGGCCGTTCTCCTGACTGGCATGATTTGAAGGCCATCGAAGGCGGCCTGCGCAGCCATGGCGGGCGCTATGAAGAAATGGTGCCGCTGCTTTTCAGCGAGCCTCTGAATGCCACCTATGCCAGCCGAGCCAGAGCGGATGTGCGGAACTTCGACATCTTCGAAATCACCTGCAACGGCACCCACTCAGCATGAGCCTCACGCCCCACAGCGATCCCAGCTTCAAGCATGCCCAGTGGCGGGTGATGGGTGCTGTGATGTTCTGCTACCTGTTTTATTACACGGGACGGCAGACCTTTGGTTTTGCCATTCCTGACATCCAAAAGGAACTCGGCCTGAGCAAGGAAACGCTGGGCTGGATCAGTGCCGCCATGCTGTGGAGCTATGCCCTGGGGCAGGCCATCAACGGCAATCTCGGAGACCGCTTTGGCGGTCGGCGGATGATGGCCCTGGGTGCAGGGGCCTCGTTTCTGCTGAACTGGCTGACGAGCTTTGGACTCGGCTTTAAAAGCCTCGCCACAGCCTGGGGCCTGAACGGACTGGCCCAGAGCATGGGCTGGGCACCCGGCAGCCGGTTGGTGGCAAACTGGTTTGGCGCGCATGAGCGAGGCAAGGCCTTTGGTTTTTATGTGCTCGCCGCCGGCCTTTCCTCCGTGCTCTCCTTCGTCACATCTTTGGTTATTCTCGATGTGCTGAAGCTGGACTGGCGCTGGATCTTTCGCCTGCCCGTCATCCTGATGCTCATCGGCGGGCTGGCTGTCTGGATCTTTGCCCGCGACCGACCTTCACGCGCAGGCTTTGCCGACTTCGAGGATGATGCCGGAACCCCGGATGCCCAGACACCCGCCACCCAGGAAACCTCCTGGCAGCGTTACGCCAGCGCCTTGACGAATGGACGTCTACTCTTGGCAGGACTGGCCATCGGCTTTCAGAACACCGTGCGTTATGGTTTGCTCATCTGGGTCCCGGTTCACTTCCTCGGGGAGGACTTTAAAAGCGACCCGGCGGGCAAATGGATCAGCGTGGCCCTGCCCCTGGGCATGACACTCGGGGCCGTGGCCAGCGGCTGGATCTCGGACCGCTTTTGCCAGTCCCGCAGGTCTGGGGTCATCGCCTCGTTCATGGTACTGGCCTCCATTTCTGCCGCAGCCATGTATGTGCTGCCGCGTGGTCATGCCCTGGGACTCCCGCTGCTATTTTTATGCGGCTTCTTCGCCTATGGCCCTCAGTCCGCCTTTTGGGCCTTGGCACCTGATTTGTTAGGCCGGGCACGCGCAGGCACCGCCGTGGGCATCATGAACTGCTTTGCGTATGCCATGGCTGGCCTGGGCGAGCCGCTGGTGGGCTGGTGTGTGCAGCACAATCCCTGGTCCGCCACACCGGGAGTGGAAAACACCGCCCTCGTCTTTCCCATCGTCGCCGTCTTCGCCCTGTGCAGCGCCTTTTTAGCCCTCTTCATCCGCCGATGAATCACGCCCGCATCCAGCTTTTTCAAGGCCCCGGCCTGCCCTTCGAATCCCGCACTATCCCACTGCCGGACGCATTAAATCCTGGAGAAATCCTGGTGGAAATCAGCCTAGCCACCGTCTGCGGTTCCGACCTCCATACCGTCTCCGGTCGTCGAGGTGCACCGACTCCTTGCGTCCTGGGGCACGAAGCCATTGGCCGCGTCGTGGCCAGTGAACGGGCCGGTTTCAGAGAAGGTCAGCGCGTCACCTGGACCCTGGCCGACAGTTGTGGAAAATGCCCTGCCTGCACCCAATGGGGACTGCCGCAAAAATGCACCCAGCTCTTTAAGTATGGGCATGCAGCCCTAGGCGATGGGTCGGGCCTCAATGGCTGTTATGCCAGCCACATGGTGCTGAGG
>DMMK01000273.1 GCA_003453085.1 Verrucomicrobiales bacterium | reverse complement strand
CAGGGCAGCGTGCGGTTTCATTTTCTCGACAAAAGCTTTCACGTTCAGGCGGAGTTGCTCTGGGGTGACTTTATATTCGCCCGTGCCCCCGGTGACGATGAACGTACCTCCCAGCTTTTTCACCAGCTTGATCTCGTCCGTCAGTTTGAGCGGCCCGAGGTCATAGCGGGTGCTGCCGCCGAAACCGACGCCATGCTGCTTCAGCAAATCGGCAAATTTGTCATGCCCCATCGCGTCCAGCTCCTCGCGCTGGGTGCCATGCTTTTTCGGCCACAGTTCGATCGCGGTGGCCCCAGTCTTTTTGACCTCAGGCAGAATTTCCGTCAGGGAAAGATTGCCATACATGGCGGAGGCCAGCATGTAGTTCAGCTTCCAAGGGGAAGTGGCTGCCCAGGCAGGTGCCGCAGTCAGCGCAGCGAGGGATTGGAGAAAATGGCGGCGGTTCATGGTTGTGTGCTATTCAACGGGGTCTGACGGCAGGATTCATTCAGACTTTGAAGCACCTTCTTCAGATTTTGCGGCACCGCCAAACTTCGTTTTTCAGAGCAGTCCCCTCCGCCTGTCCTCCCTTGAGAAGGTTGCCGCCTCATTCCTTTTGCGCCAGCCCCAGGTCCCGCCTACGGTTCAGGCATGAATCGTTCTGTTTATGGCTGCCTTCTGGGCGCACTCATCCTTTTTTTGTTCGTCAGCCTGGGGCTTAACGCGGTGCAGTTTATGGCGCTCGTGGGGGAACAGTTTGCCGGCATGCCTCAGCCGAAGGAAACCCTCACTGAAAAAATCGAAGTCCAGGGCAAGGCAAATGTGCCCGACAAAATCGTCCACCTCGATCTGGAAGGCATCATCAGTTCCATGAGCACCGGCGGCTTTCTGGAAAGCGCCCTGCCGAGTGTCGAAGGGATCAAACGCGGCCTCGAACAGGCCGTGGCAGATTCCGAGGTCAAGGCCATCGTCCTGCGCATCAATTCCCCTGGCGGTGAAGTGACCGCCTCCGACATCATCTATGCCGCTGTCAAAAAGGCAGCAGCGCAAAAACCGGTGATCGTTTACATGGATTCCGTCGCAGCGAGCGGCGGCTACTACGTGGCCTGCGGGGCCACCAAGGTGATCGCCAGCGAGACCACCCTGACGGCCAGCATCGGCGTCATCATGGAGTCCATGAACTACCACGAACTCTTTGGCAAGGTGGGCCTCGGTTCCCAGACCTTCACCAGCGGTGCCTTCAAGGACACGCTGAGTGGCGCGCGCCCCATGCGCGACGATGAAAAGGTGTACATCCAGGGCCTTGTGGACACCATGTACTACCGCTTCCTGGGCATCGTGTCTGAAGCGCGCAAGGTGCCCAAAGACGTGCTCAAAAGCACCGTGGCCGATGGCCGTGTGGTCACAGGACGTCAGGCGCTCGAAGCCAAGCTGGTGGACCAGATCGGCTACATCGAAGACGCCTATGCCCTGGCCAAGGAACTGTCGGATGCGCCCGATGCAGCCGTCATCAAGTACCAGTCCATACCCAATCTGCTGAGCATTCTCGGAGTGGCCTCCGCCAAAGCCCAGGCCCCGGCCAAAGTGGAACTGGACCTCACCGGCGGGGCCCTGCCGAAGCTGCAGCCCGGCATGATGTATTACCTGCCCGGTGCCTACCTCCGCTGATCCACACGCCCTCTTTTCATGGACGCACCCACCGCCGGAGTTTTACGCGACATCACCCTCTGGGTCTGGCTTTCCTTGCTCATCGGCGTCGCGGCTTATAAATGGATCCGCCAGACACGCCCCACCGCCTGCTGGAACTGGGAAGGCAACGTGGACGCACGCCCGTACCTGTACTTTGATGCGATCATCGTCGCGGCGCTTTCCCTGATGGTTCTCATAGGTCTACAGAGCGCAGAGCCCACAGCACAGGGCTCTGTGGATGCCACGGCCAATGAGCTCAATGCCGTAGCCCTGTTTTCCAGCATTGTACTGCAACTGCTCATCTGCGCCGTCCTGCTCTTTTACCTCCGGGCGGTGCGCAACCTGAATCCGGTGGAGCTCTTTGGCCTGCAGCGTCTCACCTTCCGCCAGGTCGCCACTGCGGCACTAGTTTTCATGATTCCCACCTGCATCGTGGTCATGCTCACCTCCGCCGGTGTCACGCACTGGATGCAGGGTTTCTGGCCGGACCTGGAGCAGCAGGCAACCGTGGAGGCCTTTCGCAATTCCAAAGATCCCATGGCCAAGGCCATGCTCGTCATCGCCGCCGTGGTTGTAGCCCCCATCGTCGAAGAGACCGTCTTTCGCGGATTCATTTATGGGGTAATCAAGCGTTTCACTGACAGCTACTTTGCCGCCGTGTGTTCAGCCGTGCTGTTTGCCATCGTCCATTTACACATGGGCAGCGTCATCCCGCTGGCGGTACTGGCCCTCATCTTTTGCGCCGCCTATGAACGCACCGGCAGCCTCGCCGTTCCCATGGTCATGCACGGCCTGTTCAATGGGACCAGTATCGGCCTCATGATCCTCTTTCCGGAAGCTCCTCATGCAAACCCTGGCTGACATCGGTGAGGATGAGCTCATCCGCCGATTCGTGCGTGGGCTGAAGCAGCATGCCAGCGTCATCGCCGGACCGGGGGATGATTGCGCCGTCGTGCAGGGCAGTCGCGAGGCCCTGGTGCTGAAAACCGACACCGTCGTCGAAGGAGTGCATTTCACCGAGGCCACTCCCGCACGCCTCATCGGTCGCAAGGCCATGGCCCGTGTCATCAGCGACTTCGCCGCCATGGCCGCCACTCCGCGCCATGCCCTCATCACCTTCATCGCGCCGCCTCATACACCGGTGAAACGGGCCCTGGATGTGTATGCCGGCCTGCGCTCCATGGCCGAGGCATTCGGCGTGAACATCGTCGGCGGCGAAACCTCCCGTGGCAGCCAGCTCATCCTCACCGTGAGCATGACCGGCACCGCACCTAACCATCAATGGGTTTCTAGAAACCAAGCACGTGCAGGCGATGACCTTTACGTCACCGGCCGTCTCGGTGGCTCCATCCGGGGCAAGCACCTGAAGTTTCACCCACGCATGGCCGAGGCCCTTTGGCTGGCCCAGAACCTGAAGGTGCATGCAATGATGGACATCAGCGACGGCCTTGCCCAGGATCTGCCCCGCATGGCCGCCGCCTGCGGACTGGGTTTTGAGGTGGACCTCGCCGCCCTTCCCCGCACTCCTGGGTGCACACCTCAGCAGGCCTGGGGCGATGGTGAGGACTACGAACTGCTGCTCGCTATCTCCCCCAAAACTCCGGCAAAAAAACTCGCCGCCTGGAAACACGCTTTCCCCAAGCTAAAGCTCACACGCATCGGC
>DMMK01000319.1:2794-3101 GCA_003453085.1 Verrucomicrobiales bacterium | reverse complement strand
CTATGACCTGACCAGCAAGTACGAGCCCGAAGACCGCGCCGTGAGCAAGCAGGAAGCCCTGCTCATGTCCGGCCTCAGCGCCCAGCATTTCACCGATACCATCAAGATGGCCCTCCTGGGCGCCTGGGCCGTGCGCGATCTCCTGGACGAGATCGGCCTCCAGCTCTGGGACCTGAAATGGGAGTTCGCCGTGGATCGGGAAGAACTGCTGTTTGTGGACACCATCGATGCCGACAGCTTCCGCGCCACCAGCACCGTTCCCGTGGAAGGCCGCAGCCTCATCATCCATTACAACAAGCAGGCCATG
>DMMK01000319.1:2216-2657 GCA_003453085.1 Verrucomicrobiales bacterium | reverse complement strand
AATGCCGCCAAGGCCGAGGCCCAAAAGTTGGGCACCCCTTTCAAGCAAGTGCTCAAGGAAGGCCAGGCCGCAGGTCAGTATCCCGCCACCCCCGAGGTGGATGCGAACTTCCTCGATCTCCAGGCGCGCAAGACGGCCCTCATCAAGTCTCACGTCCTCGGCGAAAAAGATGCAGCGGCCATCCGCGCCGGCTTGGTGGAAACCGGCCTCGCCGAAGCCGAGTTTTACCGCAGCCGTGGCCTGCTGGCAGACCTGTTGAAACTGAACGGCATTTGATACCATCATGGGTTAAACGACAGGCGATGAGGCCAAGACCCGGCCTCCTAGCCTCCGCCCTCCCACATCTGGTACAGGCCTTCATCGGCAGTTAGAGCGTTTAAAAAGTGATGTAGCCCGTTT
This sequence comes from Verrucomicrobiales bacterium, assembly GCA_003453085.1. GTDB lineage: Bacteria > Verrucomicrobiota > Verrucomicrobiia > Verrucomicrobiales > Verrucomicrobiaceae > Prosthecobacter. The sequence continues at coordinate 2,258 of DMMK01000319.1, read as the reverse complement.
GTACAGTGTGAATGTCTAGGCTCACACCTCGTTCGATCTCTC
>DMMK01000319.1:0-2029 GCA_003453085.1 Verrucomicrobiales bacterium | reverse complement strand
TCACACCTCGTTCGATCTCTCATCCCGAGCTTCCAAAAGCGCCCTCCCTCTCCCCCAAGAATTGGGGGACGAGGCCCAGGTGAGGGGGTGGTCGCAACACGCAGGACCTCGTTCGCGAAGGGCTGCCCTTTTCCCTAAAACAACGCTTCTAGACTTCGCCCCCAAGGGTGCTGTTTCAAGACCTAGAGAGAACTGAAAATGAATGGAACCCAGGGATTCTTGAGGGTGGGTTACACAGTTATTTAAAATGCTCTAAAAAAAGGCCATCACGCAAAACGTGATGGCCTCGGGAGAAAGCCGCCCGAACGGGCGGCGACTCAGATGACAGCATCAATGGTGGGTCGCCTTTTCAGCACCCAGGCCCGTGTGAGCACGCACCGTGAGCTCGGAGAACTTGGCCTCGGCCTCCAGATCACGCGGGGTGAAGATGGTGCCCAGATAGGCCGCCAGGAAGCCGAGCGGAATGCTGACGATACCTGGGTTTTCCAGAGGGAACGGAGCAGCTTTGCCAAACACACCGTTCGGGCTGAGCAGGATGAGGGCGATGGCAGAGACCAACCCGGTGGCGAGCCCAGCCACAGCACCCGTCGTGTTAAACCGCTTCCAGAACACGCTGAAGATGATGACTGGCAGGTTCGCACTGGCAGCGACGGCAAAGGCCAGCCCGACCAGGAAAGCGGCATTCACCGCAGGGCCCAGGTAAATGGCGATGCCGATGCTGACCGCGCCCACCACAAAGGCGGTGATGCGGGCCACTTTCACCTCGGCTCCTGGGCGGTTTTCTTTGCCATGGTGGAGAACATTCGAGTAAAAGTCATGCGCAAAGGAGGCCGAAGCACTCATGGTCAGACCGGCGACCACGGCCAGGATGGTGGCAAAGGCGACGGCACTGATGAAGGCAAAGAAGAGTTCACCACCCAGCACCTGCGCCAGGATGGGGGCGACCATGTTCGGGTTGGGGGCACCGGTGTCGGTGAGGATCAGGCTTTTCTTCAGGATGGTGGCAGCACCAAAGCCGAAGAAGGTCGTCATGATGTAAAACACACCGATGATGGCCATTGCCCAGACGACACTGGAGCGCGCCGTCTTGGCATCCGGCACAGTGTAAAAACGCACCAAGATGTGCGGCAGACCAGCCGTGCCCAAAACAAGGCCCAGGCCCAGGGAGACTAGGTCCAACGGACCCCATTTTCCAGCGACCGCGACGCCATACTTGAGGCCGGGCTCCAGGAGGTTCTTCGGCTCGGCGGTGCCTGCGTAGTCCGCTTTGGAGACGGCATCAAAGAAGCCCGAGAGACTGAAGTGATGATACTGAAGAACGAGGTAGCTCAGCAAAATGGCACCCGCCATCAGCAGCAGCGCCTTGATGATCTGCACCCAGGTGGTGGCCAGCATGCCGCCAAAGACCACATACACCAGCATCAGCACACCCACGCCGATGACAGCCGGGGCAAAGGAAAGCCCGATGAGCCGCTCAATGATCACGCCGGCACCCACCATCTGGGCGATCATGTAAAAGGTGGAAACGGTCAGCGTGCTGAGCGAGGCCATCGCGCGCACAGGCCGTGGCGAAAGGCGATACGCCAGGAGATCCGCCATCGTGTACTTGCCCGCGTTTCTCAGAGGCTCCGCCACGATGAGCAGCACCGTGATGTAAGCGACCAGGAAGCCGACCGAGTACATGAACCCATCGTAACCTGAGAAACAAATCATCCCGGAAATCCCCAGGAAGGAGGCGGCGCTCATGTAGTCGCCAGCGACCGCGAGACCATTTTGCCAGCCAGTAATGTTACGGCCAGCGGCAAAGTAAGCACTGGCCCCGGTGTTGCGCTTGGCGGCCCAGAAAGTGATCAGCAACGTGAGCGCCACGAAGCCGGTGAACATGATGAGCGGGATGGCACTCTTGGAAGCTGCCGGAGAGGCTGCAGCGGCAGCCGCCGCAGATAGAAGGGAGATGAACATGCAGATGAAGTCTGGAAAAAAGGGCTTGGGAGGCGCTGCGAAAATCCGCAGCAGACAAGGGGGGAAT
>DMMK01000708.1 GCA_003453085.1 Verrucomicrobiales bacterium | reverse complement strand
CTTATGTCATGCTGGACGATGGCAGCTGTTTGGGTTCGGTGACTGGAGAAAACGCGACCGGTGAGGTGCGCGCCGAAGCCTGTATCTGGCAGCCGAACGGAGCCCGTGTGGCTTTGCAGCCGGAGCTGGCCTCCCACTACCAGCGGAGCCTGCCCGGCTGGCAGCTGACTGAAATTCACGATGCCAGCCCCGATGGCCTGACCCTTACGGGAGACGGGCTCAACCCCTCAGGCGTCCGCGAGTTCTGGATCCTGCAGCTTTCCGAAGCCCTGCCGCTGCATCTGGCCCAGCCTTCGGTGTGGGCCTGGCAGAATGGAGAACCAGGCAGTGTGACTGGCCAGGAACTGAAATTTCCCTCGCAGCTCATCGGCACTGAGATGTCCATGGCCATCCAGCTGGGCAACCGGGGCGATGTGCCCCTGCAGATCACCGGACTGACGTTCCAGGGAGATCAGGCCGCGGAATTCAAGACTTCCTTCACAGTCCCGCAAACCATCGCCGTCGGTCAAGGAGTCAATCTGTGGGTCACTTTCAAACCTCAAAGTGTGGGCCGTAAAACCGCCACATTCTCCGTGCAAAGCAATGATCCGGAGACCCCTGCATTTCAGATCAACCTCATCGGCAGCGGGCCCGCTCCACACCTGACGCTGAAGCACATCAGGAACAGCGCGGCGCATTCGCTGGAGACCCTTGCCTTGAAGTCCATCCTGGGCCGCAGCATTGAGGCCCGCCTCAGCCTCACCAACGAAGGCAATGCTGCCGCCACCGGCATCACCGCCGAAATTCTGGAGGCCAGCGTCCCGGGCCTCGAACTGCTGACCCCCATACCTGCAACTCTTGGAGTTAGAGCAGAGGCTTTTTTCAATGTCCGTTACACTCCCGTCGCCGCAGGCACCGGCACGGCCGGCCTGCGCTTTCAGTATGACCACCCGGAGGCGCCTCTCCTCACCCTGCCCATCACCACCGAGGCCATCGCGGAGCCCTGGCAGTATTCCGTGACCCGTGAAGGCAATATCACGGTTTCAAATGACGCCGCATTGCCTGATTTCGGCCAGGTGACCGTGGGCGCACTCATGGACCAGGTGCTGACGCTGACCAATACCGACAGCCGCGTCCTGGATCGCGTGGAGGTCCGTTTTGAAGGCGAACATGCGGAAGACTTTATTTACTCCTGGAACGGCTCGCTCAGCGCCTTAGACATGGAATCCGGTGCCACCCGGCGGCTGTTCGTCATGCTCCGTCCGACCGCCTCCGGCGTCAGAAATGCCCGCCTCGTGCTGGATGCGCCAGGCCGCTGGCCTGCACCGCATGTCATTCACCTCACAGGTGTGGGCGTGGCGGTGGGCGAGCTCCAGTTCGCCAGCTACCCGGCTGCCGAGATCAATACCACCACACTGAACGAAGCCCGGTTCCGGGTGCTCGGCGCGGCTTCCGTGAAATACCGTCTCTGCCAAGGCAACACCCCGGTCACCGAATGGCGGCAGGTGAATACGGAAGCCACCGTTTACCTGAAAGGCGAACACCAGGGCTACGGCTTCGATTACTCCATCGACTTGCAAGCAGGCTCCACCGTAGTGCGGGGCCCCCTCTTCCACCGGGCGAAAGTGAAGCGGCATCTTGCCTCCCTGACCATCATCCCCGGCACGTCCACCCCCATCCGGTGTGACATCGATGCTTCTGCAAGCCGTCTGGAATATCAGTGGCTGAAAGACGGTGTGGAACTCACCGATGGAGGAAGCTTCGACAATGCCCGCGAGCAGACGCTGGTGGTCCATGTGAAGGATGAGGCCGAAAAAGGCAGTTATCAGTGCCGGGTGACGCTGAGGTCTCCCTCCGGAGTGGCCAGTGCCGTGACGGAAGGCACCACCCTGGATCTGGTGAAGCTGCCCCAGGTGGTTCCCTTTTCCTTCCGCCCTTCCCGTGTGCTGGAGCGCCCCTCCATCACCTTCCGCGCCACCGACCAGGAATTTGCACCGACAACATTCACCATCACCGGACTGCCACCAGGCATCAAGCAGGTGAGCAAGGGCTCCGACCAGATCACCGGGCAGATCCTCCCTGCCGCCGCGAGCAAAGGTCCACGTGAATATGTCGTTACAGTCATCGCCACCAATGCCGTCGGCCAGGGGTCGCCCTTCCAGGCCACTTGGCTCATTGAGCCTTTCGATACCAGCGTGGCCGGCACCTACCATGCCTTCCTGGAACGCAACGAGACGCAGGATGGCGGCCGGGGTCTGGGTGGCAGCCTCACGGTCACCGTCACACGGGCCGGTCAGTTTTCCGGTTCCCTGCTCATCGCAGGCCGCGCCCGCGGCATCACCGGCCAGATCGTCAGCGCCCCGCCAGATGACCTTCCTTCAAGCTTCCCTTATCCTCTGCCCTCCGGCATGACGACCGAGGCCACCCCGCCGATAGGCTTGTCCAAACAGTTCTTCCTGGACAAGAACAACCCCGCCGCCGTCGGCTTTGGCATTGAGGGCAATGTGCTGGCTGGCGTGCTGGTGGACTACAACGGCCGCCAGTCCATGATCACCGGGATGCGCCGTCTCCCCGCGCCTGCGTCCCTGTTGTACAACCATGGCAAAAAGGGCGTACAGCACTTTGCCCTCGACATCCTTCCTCCCGCCACGCCCGTTTACTTCCCCCTTCCGGAGGGCAACGGCTTCTTTGCCTTTACGATCGAGGCCTCAGGCATCGTCAAATGGACCGGGCGGCTGGCGGACAGCACCGTCTTCACCGGCAGCAGCGGCCTCAGCATGTTCGTCGACGGCGATGAAGTCGGCTGGTCCGCCCCTCTGCATACCACGCTTTACAACCGCCGGGGTTCCATCCAGGGCCTTCTCGCCTTCCCGGAGGGAAGCACCGTGGCAGGTGGAGTGTTGGACTGGAACAAAACCGAGCTACCCCGGGACCCGGTTGACCGCCTTTACAGCAGCATCCCGCTCACCAGCCTCATCGCAGCGGGAAGTCCTTACGTGTACGATAAAAAAATCATGCCGCTGCTCCACGGGCAGTTTGATGTCACCTCCAAAATCCCCAACGGCACCTTCACCCTCACGGCAGGCCACCTCGCCCACGACGAGGTCGTGATTCCCATGCGCCTGGAAAACAGCGGTCGCATCACACTCACCACTGAAAAGGGCGGGACCATCCCCAAATTCAGTCTGAGCCTGGTCCCGGCCACGGGCCTGTTCAAGGCCACCGGCCAGTACAGCATTGAGGATCCCAACGAACCCTCCCGGCCCAAGATCGTGCGCACGGTCACCGGCCATGCGCTGTGGATTCCTCACCTGCTGAAAGGCGTAGGCACCTTCACGCTGCTGGAAGCCACCAACCTGGACATCGATCCCCCCATCACGCCACGCAATGCGCTGATTCACGCGGGGCAGATTTTCATCGAGGGAAGCGTCCCGCCATGATGAGAGATTGTGGCTGATTTTTGCCTCATGCCCCTCTGCTTGGAAATTTAGCAGAAAATTCTACTTTCTGTAACTCTGAGGGGGAGATAAGGGCATTCATTAGTCAGCCCACACTCCCGCATGAAACGAACACCGCTCCTCAGCCTCGCCGCAGTTTGCCTGCTGGCCCAGTGCAACAAAGCCCCGCAAGCCGCCGCCCCGGTGGCATCGGCCACGCCGGCAGCCCCCAGCGTGCCCCTGATCACCAGCCATGCCTCGCCCCACTTCATGAAGGTGGCCTCGCACCTGGAAGTGGGCGGCTCTTCCTTCACCTATGCGGACAAGGACGGGCTGATGGAAGCCATCGCGATGATGCTGGACGATGCCATCAAGAACCTGCCGCCGGAGCAGCGCAAGGAGCTGCCAACGAGCTTCTCGTTTGTGAAGCTGTTCCATGATTTCGGCCTGGACAATGTGAAGGCGCTGGGATCCAGCACACGCCACATGGACTCGGGGCTGTACCACTCCCGCTCGTTTGCCCTGACGCCAAATGGACGCAAGGGGCTGATGACGCTGAATGGCGGCCCGGCGGAGCCTTTCATGATCCTGCAGGCGGCCCCGAAGGGCACGGATCTGGCGCTGGAAATCCCGCTGCACCTGAAGTCGGTGGCGAAGGACTCCCTGGCCAGCTTCATCGCCATGATGCCTGAGCAGGGACGTGCGAATGTGGAGGCCCCGCTGAACGAACCAGTGCCGATGCTGGGGATCACCACGCGTGAACTCATCGAAAAACTGGATGCCCGCCTGGGCCTGTTCATCCAGGTGTATCCGGACCAGCAACTGCCACTTCCGGGGGCCGAAGTGCCGGTGCCGGGCCTGGACGCCCTGCTGGTGGCGGATCGCCTGGGCTGGCTGCTGGAGCCGCTGAAGCAGCAGTTTTTGCCGATGCTGAGCAATCCTGCCATCCCTGTGGAGGTAGTGGACAAGGACGGGGTGCTGACCATCACCTTCAAAACGGCCGTGGGCCCTGCGCCGATGGATTTCCAGCCGATGCTGCGCTTTGACAGTAAGGCGGACCGCCTGATGCTGGCCACGCGGGCCAGCTTTCTGAAGAAGGCGCTGGAAGGCAAGGAACTGCTGACCACCGATGCGGAATTCAAGACCGCCTGGACGGGCATGCCCGAGGAAGGCAACGCGGCGGTGTATCTGTCCCCGGTGCTGCTGAAGACACTGCAGAGCCTGGCAAGACAGGGCATGGAAGTCTCCACCGAGCCGCAGTCCATGAAGGACATCGTGAACAAGGGGCTGGACTTTCTGACGCCCTACCTGGGCCACGGCCAGGCGGCCTGCATGGCCAACCTGCCGGATGGCACCCTGGGCCTAGCGAATCTGGCCATCCCGATGAGCGACACCTCAGTGCTGACCTCGATCACGACCCTCTCCATCCTCTCTTCGCTGGCGGTGCCGACGTTTAACCTGATCAGTGTGAAGGCCAACCAGCAGAAGGCTTCCGCGCAAGGGCGCGACATCGTGCTGGCCCTGCGGGCCTATGCGGCCGAGAACAACGGTGCGCTGCCCCCGACGCTGAGCGATCTGCCGAATGGAGCTGAACTGCTGAACCGCGAAGGCGGCACCCCAGTGTGGCTTTACAACGCGACCCTGACCGCCGACGCGCCCAGCACCGCCATCGTCCTGGCCACGGAACCCTATGCAGGCAAGACCCGCTGCGTGGTGCGGATGGATGGCTCAGCCGAGGTCATCAAAGAGGTCCAGTTCGAGGTGGAGAGCGATGAAAACCTGATCCAGCGATAGGCTGACTGAGGACAAGGATTTCGCGAAGACCCGGCCCCAGCAGGCCGGGTCTTTTTTGTTGCTTCACCTCTCGTTCAATCGGGACGAGCGCGGCCGTCTTGGGGCTGCGACACCTCCCAGACAGACGGGCAATCCGGCGATGGCATGCGAGAGCATTGGCATCGCTTGCGCCGGACACACCCGCCCTACGATTGAGTTACCTGCCCGACGTCACCCGTGAATTGGGGGTGGAGGAGTTTCGTCGATCCTTCACCTCAGTCTTTCGCTTCGTGGCTACGCAACCCCAATTGCGTTGAAGCTCGAGAGGTCTCGGGAGAAGCGCGAGGACTGGTGGGACACACGACCTGCTCCCGCGCTCCTTCAGAGCGCGCCGCTGGCGGGAATAAGGAAGACTTTCTTACCCAGGGCTGCCGCCCTGGGCTGAATTACCGCGCCCCTTCAGGGCTTTTGATGGCTTGAAAGAGGGGGTGAGGCCTCGGTTGAGGAATGGCCCTGTTATTAAAGGGCGGCGGTACAAGTAGCCGGATCCGGGGTGGGATTTGGGCGAGCTAAAGCTCTGGAGT
>DMMK01000396.1 GCA_003453085.1 Verrucomicrobiales bacterium | reverse complement strand
TCTTCATTTCAGACGGCTCCAAGCTAAAGTGGGAATCTGGCCCACCATCCGCACGAGCTAAAGTCAGGTGCTTTTCAATGAGTGAGGCGCCGAGGGCCGCAGCGGCCACGGAGGCCCCAATACCCAAGGTGTGATCTGAAGCGCCAGTGAGGCAGTCAAAGAGCTGGCCCAGGTGTGCCATGGTGCGGAGGTTCGATGTCTTTGGGCTGGCTGGGTAGTCCGTGGTGCATTTGAGCAACACGATCTGGGGAGCTCCATTTTCACGAGCCGTTTTTACGGCGGCTTCAATTTCGGCCACAGTGGCCATGCCGCTGGACATGATCAGAGGTCTGCCTGTTTGTGCGCACTTTTTGATCAAAGGCAGGTCCACGATCTCGGGCGAAGCAATTTTATAGCAAGGGGGATTCAACGTTTCTAGAAAATCCACCGCACTGAAATCAAAGGGACTGCTGAACCAAGCAAGGCCTTTTTCCGTGGCTCGTTTCACCATCGCAGGATGCCATTCCCAGGGAGTGTGGGCTTCAGCATAGAGACTGTGCAGGCTGCGCCCATCCCACACGGAGCCAGATTTACGAACAAAGAACTCTTCGCTGTCTGCGTCCAGGGTGATGGTGTCTGCTGTGTAAGTTTGGAGTTTGATCGCATCCACTCCACAATTAGCGGCTGCATCTATGAGCTGCAGCGCGCGTTCCAAAGACTGATTATGATTGCCTGAAAGCTCTGCCACGATGAGTGGGGGGCGTGTGCCCGCTGGCTGGTTCAGGGTGTCTAGAAATTCAGCGTTTGTCATGAGTTAAAGATGAAGTTTAGAGGCCCCACTGGTCCACGATCCATTGTTGCGCCGCCAGGGAGCGTGAGCGTGCGGCTTCTGACAATGGCCGGATGCCGCCTTGGCCGTCAGCTTCCCCCAAGATGAATCGTGGAGACCTGAGATGATCTACCACAAGGTCTCCGGCCTGCCCGACTGTGCCGCCAGCGACAATGTGTGTATGGTCATCCAAGTCAACCTGACCCGCAGCGAGGTGGAAACGATCATAAGTATGAATGAGACGCTCAGCCTCAGCCACGAGGGCTGGGCCACAGTCCAGCCTCCACAATTGAATGCTTCGGCGACGAGCTTCTGTAAATGCCTCGTCTGTCAGCGCCCGAGCTCGCACCATGAGGACAGCACCGCTGTCCCGAACTTGCAGCAAATCATCTTTGCTCGCTGGAGATTTCGAATCACTGGTGACCAGCGCATCCACAGGAATGTGATTTCCTACCACTTGAGTGATCTGGCTGATAGCTGCCCGCTGCCCTACATCATCGCCGATCACGGAGACTTGAGTGGCTTGCAGCATTTGCAGTGCATCTGCCACCGCTTGGGCAATGACTGCATCATCGTCATACAGGAACTGAGGCTGAGAGGGACGTTGGCCGCTCAACTTTTCCAGTCGCTTATCCAGTAGCCAAAAATCACAAGAATCGGCGAGAGCGTTTTGGACTTCGGTGAGAGCTTCAGCGGTGCTCACTTCGACGTGAGCGACAATGCTGATGCGGCTACTGCGGACAGGACCAATGCGGGCTCCAGTGAGGGCAGGAGTATGGGCGATGGTTACCACGCGTCTTTGCGGGCTCTTGCCCTTCTGCACACGCAGACGATCTGCGAGGGCCGCGAGAGATGCTGGCTGCAGACGTTCCAGTGAATCACCATGGCTCGGCAGATCTGAGATCTGACTGCTGTGGCGTGGTTCTGAGGCTGCCTGCTGGGCGGCAGCTACAGCGACCTCTTGGGAAACCTTTTTTCGCGAGTCTTTTGGGAGACGCAAAATCGTGCGGTAGAGGGGAGCTTTAGCCTCAGCGTTGGCCTTTTCTACCACGGGGCTGAAGCTGGAATGGAAGTAGTTTAATCCGGTCGCAATTTCCGAGGCACGCGGACGGGCGTGGTCGGGCACGCAGAACTGCATCACCGAATCCGCAAATTCAACCAAGCGTTCCCAATCAATGGGCCAAGCAAGGCTTTTCCGTTGGGAGAGAACGGCGGCGAGGAGTTCAGTCGCTGCATTGCCACCACTACGCCCTAGACCTGCCAGACTGCCATCCACATAAACACCCCCACATTCGACAAAACGCAGGCAATTGGCCACAGCGAGCGTGAGGTTGTTGTGGCCATGGAAAGCCAAAGGCACACGTGAACTGCGGGCCAGCGTAGCTTGGGTATAAGCGGCCACATCATTGGGAGTCATGCCGCCGGCAGAGTCCACAATGGCCACGACATCCACCCCAAATTCACCCACTCTCTGACTGACTTCGGCGAATTGCTCTGGGGGAAGCAGGTAAGACTTCATCATATTCCCCCAGACTTCCAGGTTGAGAGACTTGGCCAGTTTCACGAAAGGTTCCAGCTTCGTGTGATCATCCACATCAATCCCGAGGCGGATGAAACCCAGCCCGGCATCTGTAGCGGCGCGCAGGCTATCTTCAGTACCGATTCCAGGGATGAAAAAGCTGCCAATCAGGGCTTTGTCTGGAACGGCAGCTTTAGCTGCGGTGATGTATTCAATATCACTGATGGCGGCATTGCCTTTGCCACAGTTTTGAGCGTTGAGACCAAGCCCGTGACCCACTTCAATATGGCGAATGCCAGCTGCGGCAATTCCATGGGCTACAATGTAAGTGTCTTCCACCGTGAATTGATAGTCCACCACGTAGCTGCCATCACGGATGGTGCAGTCGAGGATTTGTGCAGGTGTTTCCATGGAGCAAAGATACTTTATAAAAGGATGAGGGAGAGATGCCGTGGCGTCATGGGTCAATGCTTGGGAAGCAGTTCACCAGCAGCGCCATCCACAAGAATGAAACGAGGGTGGCCGAATTGACGAATCTGACTGGCAATGGCTTGGGTCCAGCCGCGGGAGCAGATCACACAAATATGCAGGACGGAAGGGTGAAATTCAGAAGGATCCGGTTTTTTGACACTGACGTCAAAGCCTTCTAGATGAGTGCCGGTTTTGATGTCGGAGTTGTCATAAGCTAGGATCTTGATGGCCTTCTGTTTGAGCTGCGGGCCAATGAGGGTAGCGATCTCGCTGGCGGTTTGATTCGCGCCAAAAAAGCAGACACGAACGGGCGTGTCTGCTGCTTCGACTGCCTGGGTGATCAAGTCCGCGCTGGTGGTTAGATTATCTTGAGCATGGTTCAAAAGTGCCCGCCCTAGCTGGTAGGAGGCCTGCAATTCAGCCGCTTGATCCTGCAATGCAACCCTGTCGACGACTAGAGATGCTTCGATTCGCCGAGCGACAAGAGAAAAACCAAAAGCACGACTGGCACCCGTCTCGCGAATTTCCACTACTTCATACCCAGCGTCCTGCACTAGGGCAGTGAGAGACTCTGGAGTCAGGTATAGGAAGTGTTCGTGCATCAAGGCTTCCTTGGGATGCCTAACCAAATGGGGAACTTCAATCACGAGCACACCGTCTTGGGCCAATAACCCTCGCATGGAGCGTAACCAATCCCGTGGATTGGCCAGATGCTCGACGACGAAATAAGCCAGGACTGCATCGAAGGCCTGCTTCATGGCGACGGGGGGAACAGCAACGCAACCCCGACGAAACAGCCCATCTAGCCACTCGCCGCGCTCACTACTTTCAGCCATCACGTCATCACCTGCGACATCGTAGCCTGCCTTGAGGAGGGCTGTGTGAAACTCACCTAACTTGTCGCCGATTTCATAAACCCGTGCTTGAGGTTTAAGCCAGCGATGAAGCAGCTCTAAGCGTGTGGCCACATCGAAGTCAGGGGCGATGTCAATGGAGGTAGATGCGATGGGCCAGCAGTCCGTGTAATAGTCGCGAAGGAATTCGGCCGTTGGTCTCAGGCGATTAAAGACGAATCCGCACTGTGTGCATTGCACGTCTTCATGACGCCAGGTGTAGTCATGTTGCTTTTGAATGATGCGTCCAATGCGAGTGCCCAGCGTAGCCAAGGCAGTCTCTTCAGCGCCACACACATCGCAGGCCACCGGGGTCCACAAGGTTTCAACGAGCTTTCTCATGCGTGCAGTGCTTTGACAGCTTCAGGCTTGTGAAGATAAACGGTAAACTCATAAAGCGGATAATCCGCCCGCAAAGTGACGAAGCGTGAGAGACTTTTAGCGAAGTGAAACACTTCCTGCTCGGCGTGATAGAACAGATGCTCTTCTTTAAAATCCACGTAGCTACCGAGAAGATTAAAAGCAACAGCCTTGCGGCAAATGCGAAAACTTTCGCGCACGGTATCATGCATGAAGCCTTCATTGTCTTCAATTTTGAAATTGAAAAGGCCGCTGAGAAATACGTAATCTTGGGATGAGTCTGGAAATTGACTGAGATCTGTCGTCGCAAAAAAACTCGCTGCGGGGTGACGTTTTTGGGCCACTTCAATGAGGGCAGGATTTAAGTCTGTGCCCGTGTAATTCACGTTCTGGGCGCCAGCTTCTGTCATGTAGTCAAGCAGGTCTCCAAATCCGCAGCCGATATCCAGGGCAGAGCAGTCACTCAGATTGGCCACTTCCGCCAAGATGCGAAAACGAAGTCGCTGTTGCGAACTATCCCGCCAGCCCAGGGCCTGGGCTGTTTCACCCAGGTTGTTGAGGCGTTCGTTGTAACGCTGAATGATGCGTTGTTTTTCGTCAGGTGTCATTGGGCGGAGGCTTTGGAAAGAAGTCGCTGAATATTGCCTGCAAAGATGAGGCTCCGGTCGCTCTCGTTGAAGCCACATTGATCGCAAAGTGCGAGGGTGTCTTCCGCGGAGCGCCCAACAGGCACCTCAGGGCTGTCAGATCCATGCAGGATACGGTTTGCTCCTAGCTTACGAAGAACAAAAATGAGATCGGAATAAACGGTGGAACCTGCAAACCAAAAAGGGGTAAATGACACATCCACAACCACGTTGCGATTACCCTTCACCACCATCAGTGCATCCATCACATGAATGCCACCAGTATGCGCCATGATGATGTTTGCCCGAGGCACAGCTTGCGCCACTTCATGGATCATCCGCACCTCTTGGATTTTATAATAAGTATCTCCGTAGGGGAATGCATCGAACAGGATGGGAACCCGCAGTTCGGCCGCCTGTTCCACCAGTTGGATTACTTCCCGGGTATGCTCAATGGTGAAGCCTTGGCGACGCGGATGCAGTTTGACCCCATGCATCTTGCCGCTGCGAACATAATTTGTTAGTCCCTCGGTGACGGATTCGGGTTCGAGAGGGTTGAGAGAAACGAACCCGATCAATTCGGGATGCTCTGCACACTTTTGTGCGACGTAGGCATTGCCCATGTCTGGCTCGATAGCCAATACCACGGCTTTGGAGATTCCAGCGGCTTTAAGATTCGCCACCAAAGTTGCCGCACTGGCATCTTTATGGGGGCCGAAACCTTTTGGGTCAGGATGGATATGAGTATGGGCGTCAATAATCATCAGCGGGTGATGAGTCGGATGTGATTCAAGGCAGCCTGGGCAGTGGCACGGCAGGTTGAAGGCTCGGTAGAGTAGGTGAGGATATGACCGGCGCGGTCAGACCCTGAGCGCAATTCATGGAGAACTTGTCCAGGCTGCGGGTAAATGACCACCTCCGAAACATCGGGGAGGGCGAGAGCTGCATCTAAACCTTCCGCCTGGACAAACTCACCTGGAACGGGGTCAATGAAAACCAGGGATGCACTCTGGCCATGGTGTAGATCTGGTAGCTCAGGCGCTTCTCCCAGGGCTGCCTGGATGCTGGCCTTGGCCGTGGAAAGGCCGGTCACACGGGGCAGCATTTCTGTGAACACCTTGAAACCAGCCCCACGTGCGGCGAGTTCGACAATCATGGGGCCCTCAGGGGAATAGATGCACTCCAAATGCACCGGGCAATCACGGAAGCCACAAG